>DATAKV010000065.1:0-3760 GCA_036261375.1 Anaerolineales bacterium | reverse complement strand
GTCACTCTCCGGGGGAAGACCGCGAATGGTTGTGCCTAGGCCGGCTCCTCGGACCAGCTGCCCTTCGACAAACAGACTGGCCTGCTGCTCGAAGCGTATTTCGGCTTTGTCCACGCCTGCGACCGTTTCCGCCAGCATGATCACCCGGTCCATGCGCTCCTCGCGGTTGAATCCAATGGTTGTATCGTATTGCTGGCGGCTGAAAAAATTATCCAGGGTCAAATCGAGCGAGGAGTTGAGGCTCATCACCATCAAAAAGGAGGCGCCGGCCGCGATCAACACGAGCTGGGTCATGATCAGGCGTCCCTTGTGGCGGAACAAATTGCCAAGGGCAGTGGCATACTGAGACGGCAGGAGGCGGGCCCCGATCGATTCCACCCAGCGGCTTAACCGTCCAGGCCGATAGCCGCCTCCGAGCCCGTAGCTCGCAATCGCCTGGCGGACAGTGATGGAGGCTCCCATCAGTATGGGAGGCAGGCCCGCCAGCAGGGGCGCCAGCAGAGCACATAATGCCTGAAGGATGACTGCGGTCCTGGAAATCTGGAAGGTGTCAAAGTCAATATTGAACAGGTTCAGGAACGATTTTGTGATAGCAAAGGCGACGATCGCTCCCAGCGGGAAGGCGATGAGAAACGCAAGCGTCCCATACACCAGCGCATTCACCAGATAGACCCCGGCAATAAAAGGCGTCCTGCCGCCGATGGCTTTAAGGATGCCGATCTGGTTTGTCTGCTGCGTGATGAGATTGGAAATCGTGTTGAACACAAGGATGGCGCTGATCAACACGCAGATGACGGCCAGCAATTGCTGCACCTGGACCATGGCGTCCATATAGGTCCGGCCCCAGTGTTTATCCGGATCCTCGTACTGGAATTGTCCAACACGAATATCCTGTTTGGCCAGTTTTTCCTTGATGGCTGTGGCAATATCTTTTGCATAATCCGCGCTGTAGGGCGTGACACGCACATAGAGGGATCCGAACCTGCCTTCCGGTATCCCAAAGAGGTGCTCCATACCCTCCTCATTCATGAAGAAAAAGGCCACGTCCATGAATTGAGGCGGCGGCACAAACGGGTGACGGATCAAACCGGTGATGGGCAGCGTGCGCTCCTTATCGTCAATCTTGAAAATGACCTCATTTCCGACCCCGATCTGCAGGAACTGGGCGGCCATACGCTCCAGACCGATCTCATTTTTTCCGGAAGGCCAGCGGCCCCTGCGCAGCTGGAGCACGGCGTATTTTTGCGCATCATAGTCATCCCGCATCTGCACGGCACCCTGCCTCCATTCGTCCTCTGGACGAAGCTTGTACAGGATGTTGACCGAATTGAAGGGCTCCACATCTTCGACACCCGGTATATCGCCCAGACTCAAAATAATGTCCCGATCAATGGGCCGTTCCAGATACACATAAATATGGGTGGGTGTGACTGCATGATGAGATGCATCCATGTTCGTGAGCAGCATGTCACTCATCCCAAAAATGGTACCCACGGCAAACACGCCTGCCGCAATACTCAACACGGCCAGGAGGGTGCGTGTTTTGTTATGCCAGAGATCGAACCAGACTTTGTGCCAGATGACACCCATTTCAGGCCTCCCTTGTCCGCCATTCGAGATTTTCCTGCTCGTGCGCGTGCGCTGCCTGGTGGAGCGCCTCACGCGTGACCTCAGACTCGTCCAGCAGTCCCTTAAGCTCGTCATAGCGGATGGCCAGAACTTCCACCGGGCTGCTTTCCGAGGCACGCACAGACGCATTGGCTTTGCCATGGTGGAAGAAGGCGATCTCGCCGAAGTACTTGCCCGGTCCAAGCTGGGTGATCACCACATCCGATTGCCTGGGACGCGGCAGGACAACTTCCACCGTCCCTTTGGAGACGATGTAGAACTTGTCATTATCCCTGCCTTCCACCAGGATCATGGCTCCCGGCTCGTAATGGCGGGGTGTGAGCTTATGGGTAGCCGCCAGGAGCTGGTGATGGGTGAGGGTCGGCAGGGCCTTTGCAATATATTCGTTGACGATCTCGCCGTCGGCGATCAGCGCGGTGCGATGGGCATGGCGTGCCAGGCTGCTGTCGTGGGTGACGATGATGACCGTCTTACCCTCGGCGACGAGCCGGTTGAACAATGTAAAGACCGTTTCGGCCGTCTTCGAGTCGAGGTTGCCGGTCGGCTCGTCGGCGATGAGGACCGGGGGATCATTGGCGAGGGCGCGGGCGATGGCCGCCCGCTGCTGCTGCCCGCCGGAGACCATGCTTGGAAGCTTATGCATCTGTTCGGCAAGACCTACCATCTCGAGTAAATGTTCTGCTCTCTCCCGGCGCTCCCTGGGTTTATATTTGCCGGCCAGGTCCATGGGCAGGATCACATTTTGCATCAGGTTGAGCGCCGGCAGCAATTGGAAGAACTGAAAGATAATGCCCAGGTTTTCCCCCCGCCAGCCTGCGAGCTGGTTCTCATTCATTTTATGGATAGCCGTACCGTTGACAAAGACCTCACCTGTGGTCGGCCGGTCGATGCCGGTGATCATATTGAGCAGGGTCGACTTGCCGCTGCCCGACTTGCCGATGATGCTGACGAATTCGCCGCCGCAGATGCACAGATCAATGTCTTTGAGGGCATGGTAATCGCCCGCCGCGCTCTGGTAGAACTTTTCCACACGGCGCAGATCGATCACAGGTGAGTTTGCCGAACTCCCATTCTCTGGTTCTATTCTTCTTAGATCTGTCAGGATGGACATGGTACTTCTCCATAAGGAATTTCCTCCACCGTTTTCGGGCCGGTGGAGGAAATGAGGGGTCGATCAGTCTTCGCTCACGAACGAGACAGCGGCGGTCATGCCCCAGCGGAGGGCGGGATGGGTGTCGTCGAGCAGCAGGGTGACTTCGTAGACGACATCGCCCTGGCTCTCGGCAAAGGTCTGGCCGATGGAGAGCACGCTGCCGGTCAGCTCGACTTCCGGCAGGGCATCCAAACGGATGGCCACCGGGTCGCCCTCCGAAAGTTCGACCACATCGATCTCGGTCAGGTCGGTGGTCACGACCAGCCAGGAGGAGAAGTCGGCGATCGTGACGGCGATCTGCCCGGCATTGATGGACGAGCCCAGGCGAGCGGGCAGGTCGGCCACCACGCCGTCGAAGGGGGAGGTGACGGTGAAGGCAGCCAGGCCGGCTTCGGCGGCTCGCAGGCGCGCTTCGAGCACGGCCAGCTGGTCGGCATCGACGCCATCCTTCATCCGGTCGTAGAGGCGCTGGGCTTTCTCGAGGCGGGCTGTCTTGAGAGCCAGGTCCTGCTCGGCTTCGATGATCCAATCCTGAGGAGCGGGACCCTTGAAGGACTTGGTCTTGTACTGGTACTCGTAGCCCTTCCAGGTCTGGATGAGGAAGGAGCGGGTCTCGGTCTGGGGGACCTTCTGGGAGTTCTGCAGGTAGGTCAGGTAGTTGTCGGCCTTCTCGAACTGCTCCTGGGCCTCTCGCAGGTCGATGACGGCCTGGGCCAGGTCGGTGCCGGCGGTGTCCTGCAGGTCGTTGATCGCTTTCTGGGTGCTGACGAGCTCGAGCTGGGCGGCGGCGTAGGTGGTATCGGACTCGCTGCCCAGGCGGATGAGGGCCTGGCCTTGTTTGACGCTCTGGCCTTCGCGCACGAGCAGCTCGCCGACCACGCCGCTGGCGTTGAAGGCGATCTCGGCGTAGCGGACGGGTTCCAGGCGGCCTTCGGCGATGATCGTGCTGTCGGCCAGCACCGTTGGGATCGCCTCCGG
>DATAKV010000062.1:0-11415 GCA_036261375.1 Anaerolineales bacterium | reverse complement strand
CCCACGGCGCGGCGCTGTTCGATAAAGTAATGAGCCAGGGAGGCGGTAATACTGACCGCGTATTCGAGGGATGAGGGCGAAAGCTTGACCTGCCTCCGCCGGAGCAGGAGCAGATCATCGATGGGGTAATGTTCGGTGTCGACCTGCGGCCTGGAATAATGTACGCCTTTATGGGTGTCGAGGAATAACCAGACCTCCGATTGGGGATCCTGTTCGAATTCCTTGACCATCAACTGGTCGCGGCGAATGCTGGTCGGCCAGTGGATGCGCTTCATCGGGTCGCCGGGGATATATTCACGAACACCGGAAGCATGCGGTGTGATATCGATCGATTTGCGGCGGATCGCTTTGCCGCCCGGAAGCAGACCCGGGGGAGATAGGAATTCTGTGACCTGAAAGAGCAGCGGCAGCACGACCAGGGAGGATTGAGCGGGAAACTGCTGAGAGACCCGGAAAATGCCGAACGGATCGCCGGATGTCACCGTGGTGGGACCAAGCACAAACCCGCCGCGGCGGGTAAGCCAGGTGCGGGCGGTGTAGAAGCGCTTTTGACGAGCACGGAGAAAGGTCAGGACGCGCGAGCCGGTCGCATTGGGGATGTCCGTTTCATTGACGACCTCCAGCCAGAGTTTGGGAAACCGGCTGTCATTCGTGATCTCGAAATGTTCTTCGAAGATGTCTCCGACACTGCCTCGCTGGGAACGCGCCTGCCTCTCTACTTTGATCCCGCGCAGGGAAAACGAGGTGAGCAGCGCAGCGGTCAGGATGAGCAGTCCGCCCAGATATAACAGGCGTACATAGACAGTGCTGCCATTCACGGCCGTCCCAACCGCGCCCACACCCAGGATGAGGAAAACGAATACGCGTCCAGGCGTCACTGGACCTTGCCTTGTACCATTTCCGCCGAAGACTGATAATCTCCACCCGGCACGGGCGCGCTATAAACGATCTCCTGGACGATACGGTCGGCGCTAAGCTCACGAAGCCGGGCGGCCGGGGAGACGATGATACGATGCCCGAGGACAGCCACGGCCAGCGCCTTGATATCATCCGGCAGGACATGGTCGCGCCCCTGCAGGGCGGCACGCGCCTGTCCGGCCCGGAACAGCGCCAGGCTGCCGCGCGGACTGGCACCCAGGTAGACATCGCCGCTCTGGCGGGTGCGCCCCACCAGGTCGATGATGTAGCGCTGGATGGCCGGCGCTACATAGATATTGCGAATGGAATCGATCGCTTCCAGCAATTCATCCACTTTGACGACCGGCTCCAGCGACTCGATCGGATGGCGGTATTGCTGTTCGTTGAGAACCCTCATTTCCTCCGAGGCGGTGGGATATCCCAGGCGCACGCGCAGCATAAACCGGTCCAGCTGGGCTTCGGGAAGCGGGAATGTCCCTTCATATTCGATCGGGTTTTGGGTGGCCAGCACCATGAAGGGCCTGGGCAGGCGGTGCGTCACGCCATCCACCGTGACCTGGTGCTCCTCCATCGCCTCAAGCAGGGAGGCCTGGGTTTTCGGCGTGGCGCGGTTGACCTCATCGGCCAAAACGATCTGTCCCATGATGGGGCCAGGACGGAACTCGAACTCCCGCTTCTGCTGGTTAAAAATGGAAACGCCCGTCACATCGCTCGGGAGCATGTCGGGCGTGAACTGTATGCGGTTGAATTCCAGGTCGAGCGACCTGGCAAGGCTGCGGGCAAGCATGGTTTTCCCCACGCCAGGCACATCCTCGATCAGGACGTGGCCCTGGCATAACAGACCGATCACGACCAATTCCACGGACGGGTACTTCCCCACGATTACCTTCTCGAGATTGTTGATAATCCCTTCACCAAACTGCTTTAGGTCGGTCATGAATGAACTCTCTTCCTTTCGAGGTTGATGGAATAATTGTACCGCTTGTATGATTAAAACGTAAACGCCTGGAGCGGCTGCCAGGCCAAAATTCCATTCTCCAGAGGGGTATCCGGCCCATACTGGATGAGTGTACGCTCAGGAAACCGGCCACCCATTACCAGAGTATGACCGGTTCTGGGATGACAGCCGCCTGTTTTCAGGTAAAATATTCACAGTGGATATAACTTTAGGGTTACGCGTGGAATAAAAATAAAGAGTTGATGAATAGAAAAAAGAAAATTGCTTTCATTCGGCCAAAGGCATGGCCGCTTGCCAATCGCATCGTCGAGGGGGTAATCAGGGAGCAATTTCCTGACCATGAAGTGGACGTACTGGATGTCTCCATGATGGTCAGAAAGCTGCCAGGGCTGCTCCTGGCGAACAGCATCGCAACCGCCCTTCTCTACGGAAAAGACATCGCCCAACGAAGGAAAAATTTCAGGCTGGCCTTCTGGCGGACGCCTTATATCTTTCGCCAGATCCGGAAGCTCGTGCGTGAGCGAGTCGCTCGAGGAGAGTATTCCTTTTCCTTCCAGATGCAATCCCTGTTCGATGCCAGCACACCGGGGATTCCGCACTTTGTGTACACCGACCACACGCACCTGGAAAATTTGAACTATGCTGCAAAAGGCCGCGCCAGCTTATACGCACCGGGCTGGATCGAGCTGGAAAAGGAAATCTACCGGAACGCGGCCTTGACGTTCGTACGAAGTTCGAACGTCCGGCGCTCCCTGATGGAGGATTATGGATCGCCTGCCGAAAAGGCAGTCCTGGTTTATGCAGGCAGCAATGCCAACGTCAGCAGTAGGAAGACAGTCAATAGTGACTATGCGCATCCAGTGATCCTATTCGTAGGGCTCGACTGGCAGCGGAAAGGCGGTCCTGACCTACTGGAAGCGTTCCGCATCGTCCACCAAGCCTGCCCTGACGCCAGGCTCACCATCCTGGGAGCAAAACCGGATGTTTCGCTCCCCAACTGCGAGGTAGTTGGCAAGGTCCCGCCCGAGGAGCTGGACCAGTATTATCAGCAGGCGAGTGTTTTCTGCCTGCCTACCCATCTCGAGCCGTTCGGGATCGTCTTTATCGAAGCCATGACCGCCCGCCTCCCTATTGTGGCCACCCGCGTGGGGGCCATCCCCGACTTTGTTGAGGAGGGCAGGAACGGCTGGCTGGTTGAACCCGGTGACGTCCCGGGCCTGGCAAGTGCCCTGCTGAAGCTCGTGGAAAGCCCATCCACGTGCAAGGCGTTTGGGGATCATAGTTTCCATCTGACCTGGGAACGGTATTCCTGGCAGGCCGTTGGGAAACGTTTTCAACAGCACATCCTAAGGGTACTGGAGGAATCACATAAAGACCGGGGATCTGCTGAATAAAGGAGATGCACACCATGATCGCTCAATATAAAGAAAATGGAGAAGATACAGCCATCATCGATGACATCACAAACACAATACGTCACTCGCTGGATGAATGGTATGGAAAAGGCTCCAGCCTGGAGGCTCATGAGATCCGTTCCTACCGGAATTCCTTTATTCTCCGCTATCCGGTTAACAGCGCAGATTCCGGTAGAAAAACCATCCTGGTCAAAATCCGCCGCAATCCAAAAATGGACTCACTGACCCAGGCCATTGAAAGCGACATTCACCAGAACATCCCGACCGAATACCATTCCCTGCAGTTTGTCTATGGCAAGCTCGCACATATGGAACAGGATTTTGGAGCTATTCGTCCCCTCACTTACATAGAAAAGTATCATGCCATTGTGATGGAAGAGTTTCCGTCCCGGACGCTGAGGCACCTGCTTGTCGACCAGCGCACCTCCAAAAATCCGAATACCATGGATCAGCTCAGGGACGCGGCCCGGAAAACAGGCAGGTGGCTGCACTATTTCCACAACCACATTCACACTCCATTTGAGAAACAATATACGACCGATGACATACTCACGGAAGTTCATGCGTATGGGGAGCGGCTTGAATCCTTCAGCCGCGGCCGTATCCACTCGCAGCTTCTAGTGGATGCCTTCGCCCGGAAGATGGAACCTATCCATATCGACCATGTGACCTTTTCCCAGTCCCACGCTGATATGACCTGCGACAACGTCCTGTATTCCACTGACAATCGGGTTTGTATTATCGATATCAAGACCCGCCAGGCTCCGGTCTACGCGGACCTGGGCCTGATCCTCATCCATCCGGAAACTTCCAAGCCGCAAATCTTTTCCCGCGGGACCTACTACCCCGAATCACTGCTGCGGGAATACCGCTCAGAAATCAGCGCGGGATATTGCGATGAAAAGCCCGCCAACGAAGTGCTGATAAGGGTATACAGCGCAATGAAAGTCCTGGATAAGTGGTTGATGTACGAGGAACTGATGAACCGCTATAAAGGGGTGAAGCATCTACTGGCATACCCCATAGCGCCTTTTGTCACTGCCTATTTTCAGAAATTGCTGAAAAAGCACCTGGAGCTGATCCACTCTGCCAAACCTGAGAAGGCACTGAAAGTGACCCATCAGGCAGACCGCTCTGCCTGACGGCGTCAACTCCCCAGCGTTTTCAGGCGGGCCAGCCGTTCAGGCTCATGCTCAGACAGAAAGGCGTCCTGAGAAAGGATATCGTAGGCCCCTGCAAAATATTTCTTTGCCTCCTGCGGCTGCTCCATCGCCAGCAGGCACTCGCCGATCTCCTCAAGAACGTACCCATCTGTTTCGCCTACACTATCAAATTCCTTCTTGAGATCCATCTGCCGGGACAAGGCCTCTTCCAGCCGGTTCAACGAGCGCAAGGCCCGGGCGACACACCAGATAGCGATCCGGACATCAGCGGCATTCCCGTTCGACCTGCGCCAGGTTTCGGCTTTCTCGAACATTTCCAGCGCCTTTGCATGTTCTCCCATGTTATGCAGGAACCAGCCGGTATTGTTGTATAGCGACCCCAGCCAATTGCGGGCCCGCTCATCCCTCGAGTCCTGCGCGCATTGGATAGCCTGCATATTCAACTTCAGGCTAAGGTTCGGTGGGGCAATCATCGCAAGCATGTGCAGTGCGTCCACGGCATAGAAATCCTCCGAGAGCTGATCGGCCATCTCGAAGGCCTGCTCAAACAAGGGCCGGGCTCGGCCCGGATCGCCGGCTGTGTTGAATACCCGGCCGCGCTCCAGCAGATAGCGTACACGCGGGCGGGAGGGGATGCTTCCCAGCCTGCGTTCGACCTGGCTCAGCGTCTGATGGGCGTGATCGAATTTGCGCTGGAGGCCCTGGGCGCGGGCGATCTGGGTCAGCAGCTCCAGAAAGGCAGGGACATTTTCCGGGATTTGGAGCAGGATCTCCCGAAACCGCATTTCGGTCCGGTCGGGCTTGTTATAATCCCACAGGGAATCAAAATCGATGGGGCTGGATGAGGACATGTTACGTCTCCGCTACGGTATCTGAATAAAGTCAAGGTTATTGATTTGGATGGAACTTCCCGGACAATATCAAAAAAGTGTAGCATGGAAACAGGAATGAATCATCCTACTGGAGGAGTATCTTGCCGTATAGCGGGGAAAACATGCGTAGACTCGGTTGCCGAAATGGCGGCATTCCGCCGACAATCCTTCCTGATTACCATTACCTCCCTCGTGCCGCTTGTGAACAACGGACCGCTAAACACCTGCTCTAATTATCCTGGATTCTGTGTACCCCCGGCAGGTCCAGACCATCGATCCCGTCGATCCGCGGGCTAAAGTAGCTGCCCCCGCCGTAGAGAGTACGGACGGCAGTTACCAGCTCCTGTCCGGCCGCATCTTTGAGGACAAAGCCTGAAGCCCCGGCCTGCAGGGCGTGCTGTACGTGCTCTGCCGTATGATAGATCGTCAGCATCACGATCCGCGTACCGGAGCAGTGACTGCAGATCCGTTTTGCGGCTTCGATCCCATCCATGCGCGGCATGGAAATATCCAGCACAGCCACATCCGGGCAGAGACGCATGGCCAGCTCAACGGCTTCCTCGCCATTCGCTGCTGTTGCTATAATTTTTATGTCTCCCTGTGCCTCCAGCAGGTAGCACAGCGCATCTCGTACCAGGGTATGATCATCTGCAAGCAGGACTGTAATCATGAGCGCTGTTCCTTTTCAACATTTTGTCTGTCATCATTAATAAATGGAAGGTGCGCCTCGATGCGGGTACCTTTCGCCGGGAGGGACGCTACGGTTAATCTACCACCGACCGCTTCTGCACGCTCTCTCATCAACATCATGCCATGGCCTTCCCGATGATTCATATCCCGGGAAAACGGTAGGCCAACGCCGTTGTCTTCGATGCTGAGCAAAACGGCATCCTCTTCCCATTGCAGAGAAAGTGTTACCTGATCGGCATGCGCATGACGAGCGACATTCAGCAAGGCCTCCTGGGCGATGCGCAGGATCGTCATTTCCAGGCCGGCTCCGAGGCGGGGGATGGCCCGGCTGGATCTGGCAAACTCGACATGGATGCCATAGCGTGTTTCGTACTTGGCTAGGTAGGCCTGGAGGGCGGCCTCCACCCCATATTCGTCGAGCACAACCGGACGCAGGTCCGACATCACATCCCGCACGATGGCGATCATTTCCGTCACCAGCTTGATCGAATCGGCCAGCCGCTCGGTGATGGGCAGGGCGCTCCGATTCACAAGCTGATCGTTGACGATCGTCAGGTTCAGATTCAGGGCTGTCAGGGTCTGGCCGACGCGGTCATGCAGCTCACGTGCGATAGCCCGGCGCTCCTCCTCCTGAACCTCAACCAGCCTCTGGGAAAGGATCTGCAGACGCCTGCGGCTTTCGAACAGCGCCCAGTTGGCGGCCTGCAGTTCAGCAGTCCGCTGCTCGACACGGCTTTCCAGCTGAAGGTTAAGCTGGTGGAGTGCCTCTTCCGCCAGCTTGCGTTCATTGATATCCACGACGACGAACACAGCCGATTGAGGCATGTCGACCTCATCAAGGATCGGCGCGGCGCTCACATTGGCCCAGAGGGTCGATCCATCCTTACAGATAAATCGATTCTCCTGCTGGAAAGGTTTGCCTTTCTCCTTCAAACGGTCGAACAGTCTTTTGCTCTCTTCAATATCGTCAGGGTGGATGTACTTCCAGATCGATTCACCGATCAAATCGGCCTCGGCATACCCGAGCATTGTGCACAATGCCTGGTTGACGAACAGAGACAGGCCTTCGATATTGGACCGGACTATACCAGCCGTTGCCTGATTAATGATTGCCCGGAAGCGCTGTTCGGACTCACTTAGTGCCTTCTCTGCCTGTTTGCGCTCAGTAATGTCCAGAGTAATCACAATCGCATGTCCAAGGGGGTCATCCATGACTGCATGCTGGGTCCAGTAGATGCGGCCATCGTGTTCTGTCTCGTAACTGATCGTCTCGCCTTCGAACGCCCGCCGGAAACGAGCCTCCATTCGGGCGGCGATCTTGGGGTCAAAGACCTCTGCAATCGTGTGACCTTCGAGAGATTCCTTTGTCACGCCGAATTGTTCCGTGACGGTTCCTTCGGCGATCACATAGCGGAGAGTACGGTCTACTACAAAGATCCCGCCTCGTGGAATGCTGCGGGCAATCGCCCGGTATAGCGCTTCGCTGGCCTGCAGGGCTTGCTCCGCGCGTTTACGGTCGGTAATATCCAGCCAGGTACTGATAGCTGCCACAATGTTTCCCTGGACGTCATGGATGGGAGCGGCATTGACAAGGACAGGCAGCCTGCCACCATCCTGTGTCTCCATAACCAGCTCCACGTTCCGTACTTCTTCCCCATAGCGACTGGCCCGGTAAAGCGGCATCTCCTCCAGAGTGGGTTGGGTCACATCGTCCGGATAAAACGTTCTCAACGCGCCTGAATGCTGCGGACCCAGAGGATAGCGCACCCAATCGTCCCCTCGACGCTGGTTTATTTCCTCTCCATGACGGCTGAGCCTGAGGATCGGAAAGTGAGGGGGGCCGCCGGTCACTGCGAGCCCAACAGGAATATTCTCCAGAATGGCATCCAGCATGCGCCGTCCTTCACTCTCCCGTTTCAGCAAACGAATATATTCCGAAAGCAATCCAAACAGGACAATCATATGTCCCCCGACCAGCACCACACGCTGGATATACCACCAGAGATCATAGCGCTTTCCACCGATCAACACCATCATGCTAATAAAGACAAGGGCCATTTGCGGAAAGGCAATAAGACCTGCCAGCCTATCGCCTGAACGCTGGTAACGCAGGATTGAAAAAATACTGCCTGCCGCAAAAAAACATAACTGGACAGCGACCCATATCCGCAAAGGAGCAGTAAATGAACCGGTTTCTGTAACGAAGACCGGCAGGGTATTTTCAAAGACGATGAGCAAAGTAAATAGGATCGAGGCGATGGTCAGGCTGACAATCACAAATCGCAGCCAGCTGTTCCCAGGCAGACTTACCTTGCCTGGCCATGACATCCACACGGCTGCCAGTAAAAATACTTCCAGTATGGTTAAACCCACCAGGGCAATCAGAGACGAGGTGTTGAAAGAGGAACCGAGGATGGGGCTTCCATCAGGCAACAAACCCGGCCAGGTCAATGCATAAAAAACCTGCCCAAGGCTGTATAAAACAAATCCTGTGCCGGCCCAAAAGGAGACGGGGTCCCGGAGCACCTGATATCGGCCAAGAGCAAGATAACCGATAATTAGAGTGATGAGTGAAACAAACGCGCTAATCAGGGGAATATACCAGGGCAGCTGTTCCAGTACTGGACCAGTTCCCCAGATGATCGCCGTGCCCCAAACCGAAATTGCCAGCCCAGTGGCTGTAGCATACATAGCTATCAACAGGGCATCCCGTTTTGGCCGAGCTGACTTTTTATCCCCGCCTGTCAGTTCCTCGGTAACATCCCTGTTGAACTCTACTTTGTTTTGCTTTTCCACTTCAATCATCTTGTATCCAGACCATTACTCCTTAAGCGTTTCAATCGTTAATGCTCTCGATTCTTCCGATAATTCTACATCTCGAAGATTAATTTCATACCGCTTGCATGCCAGGTCTTTCATGGAGTCGGCGCGGAAGGCTCCTCGGTGATCGGCGTCACGCCAAAGCGGCGCTGAATCGAGAAAGGCGGCTGGTAGGCAATCAGAATGATGAAGGCAGCACCCAGGCCTATTAAGCGGCTGATCACCTGCCACCAATCCTGTTGTCCAATACCCGTAATGCTTGCCAGGAAGGCGCTCATGAACCAGATGATAATACTCCACGAAACGAGCAGGATCCGGTATTTTTGAGTGGGGTTCTTCACCCGAAAGTAGAGTGTGAAATATGCCAGGCTGCCTATGATCTGAGGGAACACGAGCAGGAGAAGCGCAATGTAAAAGAGGGGGCCACCTGCCTGTCTTTCATATACAAGCCCGGCGTTCCAGCGACCCACCGTAACATCGACAGGGATCCGCGCCTGGATATAGTAGATCAACAACAGATAATAGGCTATGTAAAACATGGCCAATGGCCAGAGTACGCGGTAATTGCCTGTAAAAAGGTAAATGAGATAAAACATCAATCCATACAAAGCTGTACAGATTGCCAGAAAATTGGCGTAATTGAACGTGACGAAGAGTGGCACACTTCCGACTCCCACAGCGCCCAGCAGACTGACCAACGCTCCAGAAATTGTGGCTGCCGCCAGGGCATACCACCAAACCACGAACAACGACCATGCGATACCTGCCTCACGGGAAGCCGGGCGCCGGCGACTCAGTACACGGCCTACGTAGAAATAAATACCTGCACTTACAAGAGATAGGGTGGCTCCAAACAGCAATGTTGGCTCGATCATGGTACTCCTCATCAAATCAAGTCTCTTGCACGGTCGACAACTGTTTCTCTAGATTCCGGCGTGACACGCTCCGGCTGCAGGCTCTCGGCTTCCAACCCTTCCACGGGCTGAAGGGTGAAGTAAAACGTCGCGCCCTTCCCCGGTTCCGAATCAACCCAGATGCGCCCTCCATGGCGTTCCACGATCTTGCGGCTGATTGCCAGCCCTGCACCGGTGCCCGGGTAATCATCCCGGCTGTGCAAGCGTTGGAAAATGACAAATACGCGCTCGGTGTAGCGCGGGTCGATGCCGATGCCATTATCGCGGACGTAGAACAGCCAGCGATCGGTGACCTGGCTCACTCCCATATGCACACGGGGCGGCTCTTTGCCTCGGAACTTGATGGCATTATCGAGGATGCTTTGAACCAGCAGCATCAAATGGGCTGCATCGCCGAGGACAATGGGAAGTGGATCGTGCGTCACGATCGCCCGATTATTCTCAATTTCCTTTTGCAGGTTATCCAGGACCTGGGTGAAAACTGCCTCCATGTCCACCGGGGCGTAGTCTCTGAGGCTCGTGGAAATACCGGTGTATGCAAGCAGATCGGCCAGCAGACTCTTCATGCGACTCGTCCCTTCGAGAGTGAAACCGATGAATTCATCCGCATCCTGATCCAGCCTGCCCAGATAGCGTCGGGATAGAAATTGCACATTTGTCGAAACCAGGCGCAGCGGCTCCTGCAGATCGTGAGAAGCGACGTGGGCGATCTCCTCCAAGTCCCGGTTCGACCGCTCCAACTCCTCGGCCTGCTGCCTGAGCCTTTCTTCAACAAGACGCCGGTCAGTGATATCGCGGGCTGCAGCGTATAATAATTCATCCTGGGGAGAAGTCACCACCACCCAGGCAAGCCAGCGGTAATGACCTTCCTTGTGGAGGAAGCGGCTCTCAAAGCGGCCCGTTCCCTCTCTGACTATCTTCTTAAGCGCCGCCTGTGTGGCAGGCACATCTTCGGGATGAACCGTATGGGTGAGGACCTTTCCGGCAAGTTCTTCCGGGTTGTAGCCCAGGGATTGTTTCCACGCAGGATTGAGATCCAGCAGGCGGCCGGTGGCATTAAGCGTGCAGAAGAGATCCGGGCCCAAGTTAAAGAATTGTTCGGCCCGGCGGCGAATGGTGGTTTGCTGTTCCACCAGCGCCTGGGCCATTTTGTTGAACTCGATGGCCAGCTGTCCCAGCTCATCTTGTGAGGTCTCATCCAGCCTTGTCTCCAGATCGCCACGGGCAAAACGTGCCGTCCCTTCCTGCAAGGCCAGGATCGGGCGGGTCAGGCTCCGTGCCAGGGCAAATGCCAGGACAACCGCAGCAAGCAAAGCAATCAAGCTGCCTGCGGCGATGGTCCAGCCAAACGTCCGGATCGGCTGATAGGCTTCTGCCTCATCAAGGTTTACAACCAAACAGAGATTGCGCTCAGGCAGCCAGCGGTACAACACTATCACGGGCTCATTTCGATAATCCGATGTTTCGATCACCCCACTTTGTTTCTGCAGACAAAGTTTTACATCTTCCGTGTGAATTCCCCTCTGGAGGACCGCTGGGTCGGTCAAAAATCGCGGCTGTGTTGCGAACAGGTTGGACGTATTCACCAGGTAGGCATCATCTGTTTCATGGATCTCCGTCCGCCTGCTGATAATTTTATTCATTTCGGCCAGGTCAAGTTGGGCA
>DATAKV010000025.1:0-2155 GCA_036261375.1 Anaerolineales bacterium | reverse complement strand
AAGGCCGTACCAATGTGCACTTGCCCGGTGCCGTTGGCAATCACCCCGATGCTTCTAAGACGAAAACCCGCGAGCTTGTTCGAAGTTTCGTTGTATGCGGCGGGTGTCGCGAGGGAAGGGTATTGACACAGATCGCGCCATCCTGAAAAAGGACCGGCCAGGAGCGCCTATCCCTTGCCGGCAGCCTTAATCCCCCTTCTCAGGTTAATGACCTTGTGCGGCGAACGTCTTTACTGCCCCCCACAGAGGGTGAAATACAGGCGGTACCTTGCTAAAGCCGCGCTCCAGCGGGCCGGGGCGGCCGGAACAGGGGTAGGTTTACTTACCATAGAACCATTCCTCAGGCTTCAAGCCGCGTAAATACGAGTCGACTTCATCCAAAACACCGTGTTCGGCTGCATACCTGATGTGCCTTTCCAGGCGCTGTTTCTTTGCGCTTAAAGGCGTCTCCCACCATACCGTTAACGTCAGGGGCAGCGGCGGTTCCCAGTCCCTGCCGACCCGCTTTTTATCCGGAAGCATCTCCCACAGCCGGTCCCAATGCCTGGACAGCGGACAAACCCGCCCATCGGCATTGACGTATTCGAGCAGGGCTTTCAATTTATGAGCCATGACACTCCACCAAGCACCCCTGGGCCATAAAGCGCCCGGACTGCGATCGACATTCCCTGGATTTCTTCGATTTCCATCCCTACAGTGTACCCTCGAATTCCCGATCCGGCAGCCTCACGAATAAACCCGGCCATGGCTTCCCTCATATCAGCACCTGCTGCTCCATCGGTGTACAAGCCGCACTCAACCCGGTTGGATCATTCCTCCCTGTTCGCCGACCGGTACTTTCACCGCGTATTGACCTTCGCGATCATGGGTCACTCAACTCTTTTCAACACGGACCAGCTTCACCCATTGCTCCTTGAAATCGACCCCTTCCACGATCCAGCCGGCATTTGCCCAGGCCCGTCCATTGACGTGATTCCCTTCTTTCTCATGGTCCCACCACTGGCGGTACTCATAGGCCGATGGCGGTAGTTTGTCTTTCAAGAGCCTTTCGATCTGTTCAAATCCGAGTGTAACTTCTCGTTGATCGGCAGGGAGCTCGCGCAGGTATTTCTCAAGCGGTGCATATTTACCGGCCATATTTTCTCCTGACTGACCTGTTAAGAAGGACGATCCTGAAACAGGACCGCCCATGATCGTTCAGCCCCTGCCAATCATAATGGATGTCTGGCCCCCGGTTTGTCCCTTGCTTCACTGGCACTGCGGCAGCAAATACGATTGCCCGGACATGAATTCGTAATCGTCTGCCTCCAAGACCGGGTTATATTCCACGACCTGGTCATAGAACGTGCGCGGGGTCAGGCCAGCGGCTTTGACCGGTTCGCCGATCAGCTCCTCGTAGACCCAGGCGCGGCTCTTGTGCCCCAGGTCACCCGGGTACTCCACCCAGACGATGGTGCAGGTTTCTTTTGGATTGGCTATGGCGAATGTCGGCGATGGGAGCGCCGCGGGTGTCGACGTGGCCGCCGGCGTGGAAGGCACGCCTCCTAGAGTCTTTTTTGCTAGAGTCAAAAGGTCGTCCGAGTAGGAGAGAATGCCAATGATGCAAAAGAAGACCATCAACACGGCCGGGAAGACGAGGATCAGCCAGTTTGACACGTACCACGGCCGGCTGCTCTCCGGCAGGTCAGGCCGGCCGGGAAGCCCGGGCAGGATGGGAGGCTGCGGCTCTCCGGCCGCGGCACACCGGCGCTCGACAAACCCGGCGTACTCCACAAGCTCGGCGCGGCTGTTTGCATACGTCCCGCCCCGAGCCACCTGCTGCTGCTGCAGTTCGGCCTCCGACATCAGGCGGGCATCGCTTTCTGAAAGTCCCAGGTACTGCCGCCCGTAGCGGATCAGGTCCTGCCAGGACGCCTGGCTCGCATCCTGGATGGTATGCGGGGCTTTTTGCGAAAGCTCGAGACGGATGCAGTCTGCCAGGGCGCCGTGCAGCTTGAGCAGCGCAAGGCCCAGGCGGTCGCGGTCCTGCTCGGGCGCCTCTTCCAGGAGCCGCAGACCCTCCTGCAGCTTCTTCTGTACATCGCTATAGTGATCGGGTTGTGCGCTCATGAAGAATGAAGCCATTTTACATGACAGGTTCCCCCTCGAACAGTGC
>DATAKV010000012.1:0-2376 GCA_036261375.1 Anaerolineales bacterium | reverse complement strand
TTTTAGAGAAACGACGTTGAACCATCTCGCCAGATACTCTAGCTGGCGATCAAAATGCTCCGGTGTGGCGCTGACGTTGGGCTTAAAGGAATCAAAGCCGCTTCGCAAGGGATCATCGATGCGATGGTAGTTGACTACAGTCAGTGAGCGTGCCCACAGGCCGCGTCCGGCGCGGATGAGTCCAGTTTCATAGGTGAAGCTCAGAACCTTGCGCTTAAGCCAGGAGCTTGGCTTGACCTCTGACGGAAGGGAATACATTTACTTTCCTCGAGCCTTGTGCCGGGCGAGAGCCTTTCGATACGCCGCCCAGGTCTCACTCACCTGGTTTTCCGGGTTGAAGCGTTCCCGGACTCTCTGCTGCGCGTTCTGCCCGAGGCGCCGAGCATATTCGAGATCTAGCGCAAGCTTAAGGAACCCCTGTGCCAGCGCCTCCGGGTCATGCGTGGGCACAAGCCAGGCATGCTGCTCGTGCGTGACCAGCTCGGGGATGCCTCCGGCGCAGGTCGCGAGAATGGGACGCGCCAATGCCGCCGCTTCGAGCAGGGCAATCGGCGTCCCCTCATAGCGGGAGGGCATGACGAAGATATCGCTGGATTTCAGCATGGACATCACCTGCGGACGGTCATAATAACCAATGAGACGGATCCGCCCGTCCAGCCCCGCCGCCTGGATTTGCGCCAACAGTTGCTCCTTGTCCTCCCCGTCTCCGATGACCATGCAATACAGGTCGGGGACCTGGGAGGCGATCTTCGCAAAGGCCTCGATCAGGATGTCAAATCCCTTTTGAGGCACCAGGCGGCCAATCCCTGTACATACGATTGCTTGTGGTGGGAGATCAAACTGCTTTCTCAGCCAGCCGCCATCCCCGGTGATCGCAGAAATATCCAGGTCAATCGTGTTGTAGATCAGCTCGATCGCGCGGTCCGATATTCCGGAGTCGAGCAGCATCTGGCGGTCCTTCTCCGAGACAGTGATATACAGGTCCAGGCTCTGGTTGGTCCATAACTCCAGTGCCGTGTAAAACCGACCTTTGACGAGTGTTGTGCTGTGCTCGTGCGCATACCAGCTGTTGAGAGTAGAGACCAGCGCCGTCCTGGTCAGCATCGCCGCCAAGTTTGCCCAGAACTTGGACTGAATGTTCTGACTGTCCAGGATGTTATAACCCTCACTCCGGATCACGTTCATGAGTTGGAACAACAGCCGCGGGTCCGCTTTGTGGCCGGAGACGGCATGGACGTTTAGCCCCATCGCCTCGGCCTGCCTGGTAATGACGCTGCCTCTCAGACCTGCCAGCCCAATAGTGCCCGGCTTAGAACGCGTCATCAGAGAAAGGATGCGTGAATTGGAACCGCCATAATGTTTTGAGAGATCAAGAATGAGGACTTTGGGAGAGTCGGTCATGGATTTAGCTCATGGGTTGCGTAGCTTAGCGACGGCTTGCCTGCTGCCAGAGGACGGTGCGCTTCCCGGAGATAAAACCCGCCAACCCGGCGATCCCCGCAAAATTGGTGGCGCAGAGATAATAGGGCAGCATCAATATCTTGATCAACGTGGAGCGCCTGGACACTTTTGCGATGAGGATCTTTCCTGCCATGGCCAGCCCGTAAAACAGTCCTTGCAGGATCAATGCCGCGCTCATGAAGTACAGCCAAAACGGTGGAAAGTTTACTACCGGGCCGACCAGTACGAAGAGAAAGTTCGACAACAGAGCCGCGATCATCAGATGCGGGATAGCCAGACGGAGAAACTTGTGGGAAATTACTTGAAACTTCAATAGGGGCGGTAAGTAAGGCAGATACTCCCGGCTCATGCTGATGATCTGGAAGCGTCCCGCCGTGAGACGGCTGCGGCGGTTGACCTCATCGTCCATCGACCGTGTTGGCCGCTCCCAGACGATTGCTCTGGGTTCTGAGATGACACGATGGCCCTGCCGGATCGTCATCATCGCCAGATAAAAATCGTCCAGGATCACATGCATCGGGATTGGCTGGAGCAGTTTCCGGCGCAGGGCCATAAAGTGACCGGTCGCGGACACCGTAGAATGGATGTCGCTTTCGCTCTGACGGATGCGCGCTTCGTAACGCCAGTACAGTCCGCTGGAGTCGCCTGTGCCTTCGCCGGTGGAGTCCATTTTGGTCTGCGCAATGACACACCCCACCGCCTCATCTGCGAAGTTTGACACCAACTCTCGCAATGCATCTGGCGCGGGAAGGATATCGGCGTCAGCAATAATGAAGATCTCTCCATTTGCCAGTTGTAGCGCCCGGTTGAGTCCCCCCACTTTCCCAGATCTGGCCGTTCCCTGGCTCAATTCCACACCTGCCCAGGCATAAGATTTCACGATCTCGACGGTGCGATCCTCGGAAGCGTCGTCAC
>DATAKV010000007.1:0-5687 GCA_036261375.1 Anaerolineales bacterium | reverse complement strand
TGCCAGTAGGTGCCGTGGAAGGAGATCCCGCTTTTTGTGATGTACATTACCCAGGGTACGCCTGGCAGGTCGAATCCGCTGGCAGCGATATCCCCGGCCGCCATATGCCGGGTGGGACGCTTGTGGAAGGTGATGAACTCTCCGCTTGGCGTGGTATACGTCCCACTCCGTAACCGTCCGCCCGTGGACGTGCGGGTGGCAAAGACGAGGGTATCCCGCTCGTAGGCGAGCAGCACCTGTTCCCCCAGGCGGACCTCGATTCGCTTCTCCTTATTGGGGATATCCTCCGATAACGGCGCCAGCTCCGAGTCCGGGATGAGGCGGATGTGTTCGGCAGGGACGTAATAATATTGTTCCAGCTTGTCATCCAGCAGGATGTACCACATGCTCCCATCCAGCGGGTGGATGGCGCTGGCTTTGATCCAGTGGACTGTTTCATAATACAGGCGGTAGACAACCTCGGCATTCGAATCGGCTTCGAGACGCGCATCGGTGAATGGGACACTCACCTCGCCCAGCGCGCCTTCGAGCGAGATGTGCTGCGGCTGGTTAAGGACCGTGCGGACAGGCTGGATGTTCCCCGAATACATATAACTGCCATCTGCCAGTTCATACCAGATACGGTTGTGGGCTGCCTCATCCTCGCTGATCGTCGAGTTCACGATGGGAACGACAAGATCGTGCCAGTAGAGATGTCTGCGCTCCGATTTGAAATCGGGCGCGGCGTACGACCAGATGGTACGGTCGATGACACGGCCCTGCAGATTGAAAAACTCGTCCTGTGCAGGACGAGTGAAAAAATCGTTTGGAAGCAGCATCCCCATCACACCGTAACCACCCAGTTTAAGAAAATCACGGCGGGTAAGAGGCGACTTGCTCATCATAAGAATTGGCCACAGAGACTGCTGATTTATGTTCCTTCGCGTCTCTGTGGCTCTGGATCAGTAATGAACATTCACGAGCGTGCCGACGGATGCCCACTCATAGAGCCAGGCCGCGTCGTCGGTCCGCAGGTTGACGCACCCGTGACTCATCGGTGTGCCGAAGTTGTTGTGCCAGTAGGTGCCGTGCAGTCCATATCCCTTGTAGAAGTACATGATATAGGGAACATTCGGCAGGTAGTACCCGGGACCGGACATCTTGGCCGAGCGATACTTCACATAGATCTTGTATTGCCCGGTGACGGTCGGCGTGCGCCACGTGCCCGTGGACACGATGAAGGAGTTCACGACCACATCGCCTTCATAGGCATAAACGCTCTGATTGGTGAGATCGACGTCGATCCAGCGCTCGCCATTTCCGCTGAGGGCGATCTCAGGCAGGGGAGCCGAGGAGGACGGAGGGACATACTCGCTTGTCGGTGTATCCTCGACGGCTTCCATGACCAACTGGCCAGGCGTTTCGGTCGCCTGAGGGGCAGGGGAAGCCGCCTCGGTGGGAGCCTCTGTCGCTTCCAATGTGGGTGTAGCCGATGATGGTACCGATGTCGGTGGCTTTTCGGTGGGCCTGGCAGTGGGAGTAGTGACCACATCCTGGACAAGGCTGCCAGCTTCTACAGGAGTTGCGGAAGGTTTTGCGATCTCGACAGGAGCCGCCAGACTTTCCTGGGTGGGCAGAGCAACCCGCTCCAAAATTGAAGCAAAGGCCGGATGGGTCACAGCCGTGTATGCAGAAAAGACGAATAATGCACAGAGCAGCAAACCCAGGATAGCGGCCGCGAAGATCCAGGTGCGGCTGCGGGATTTTTTCACCGGCGGAGGGGGAGAGACGGATTCGACCGGGGTCTCAGGCGGGACAACGGATGCCTCGCGCAGATCGTTCAAGGGATCATCGCTGACGGGCTCCACCTGCCTGACCTGGGCCTTCGCCCAGTCGATCGCCTTGCGGGCGCGCGTGCTGGCCGGGTTGACTTCCAGGGCCTTCTCCGCGTAGGCCAGTGCATCCTGCGGATCGGGGTCCGAGGCAGCCAGGATCAGCCAGGCATCTTCCAGGTCGGGAGCAGAAAGAGCAGCCTGCTCCCCCAGCTTCCAGGCGGATTCTTTGTCCCCGCGGCGCAGGGCCTCACGCGCTTTGGCGATCCGTTCACGGGCGTCGTTGTTTTGATCCATAGGATTACCTTTAATGATTGATACTTTTTACCATTGAATTTCCACAGGCGTACCGATCTCCGCCCAGTCATACAATAACTGGGATTCATATGTGCCGAGCACCACGCAGCCATACGATATGGGTCTTCCCAACAGGCCAGCCCACAGGGTCGCGCCGTTCGGCAGGATGGGCAGAGCGTGAATCCCATTCTCCAGTCCGCCAGCCCAGTAGATGCCGAGCCAGTTCGGCATCCAGATGCTCCAGGTGGAGCCCCATGCATTGGGGATCTTGCTTTGCACGGCGAATGTACCGACGCGCGTGGCGTTGTTCATGCCCGTCGAAGCGACCCAGCTATAGATAAGCGCGTCACCCTCATACACATACATGTGCTGCTCTGAAATATCCACAAGGATGTATTTCGACCCGCCGTAGGACGGAGCCTGCTCCGGCGAATAGGTGGGAACGGGTGTGTTATCCACCAATTCCATCACCAGCTGGGCAGGCGTTTCGGTGGGAACGGGTGTGAGCGTTGGAATATCTGTCGGAGGAGGAAGAGGCGTGGCAGTGTAGGTTGGTTTGGGCAGGTCGACATACGCCCAAAGGTTTTCCTGTGTGGGCGTGGGAGAGCTAAAGATGGCCGCACTGGCCGGGGAGGTCATGAAAGACAGCAGCCCAAATCCGGTGGCTGCGATCAACAGAACCAGGAATAAGCAGGAAGCAGCTCGGAAACGTCCGCTGGAGGATTTCATGGTGTCAAATTCGGGATGGCCGTGGGCTCAATGTTTTCATTTTCGGCAAAGCACAGAATGCCCTCCACCACACCGGCGGCGACAAGTTCCGTCCGGCGGGTGAGGATCTCGCGGTCGAGGTTGAGGAAGCCGGTTTCGATAATGGCCGCAACCGTGTTCGGGTCGATCTCTCGGAAGGCATGATATTCGCGCATGTCGGCGGTAATACTGCCGGCATGGAAGGTCATCTCGGTCAGGCGCTGGTAGCGATCGGTCAGGCAGGCGGTCAGGCGGTTGGCGCGGTTGGCATCGCTGGTATTGAGCGCGGCCGCCACCTTGAAGCCGGTAGCCTGGTCATTGACGTATTCACATGAATCATTATGGATAGAGACGATGGCGAGGGCGCGGTAGCCGTTGAGACGTGAATCGAATTCGCGCAGCAGGTCCACTTCATAGCCCGCCTGAGCCAGCTGCTGCTGGACCAGCGCAGCGATCTCCAGATTGACATCCGCTTCGGTCAGAGTGACATTGCCGTTGCCATCGTAACAAACGGCCCCGGAGTCGTTACCCCAGTGCCCGGCAACGATGCCAATGCGCACCAATGGCTGGGCCACGACCGGCATATTCTCCCCCGGGCGCGGTGTCAATACAAGGCTAAGGCGCTCATAGAAATCACCCGAAACCAGTCCACGCGAGGGCAGGGCAGTGAACAGCGTTGCCAGGAAAATAGCAATGCCGAAGGTAGCCTGCACAGCCCGCAGCGGACGCGTCCGTCGCGTAGGACGGGAGGAAGTCGGGTTCATGTCTCTTGCGCATAATATTACCTTTTAAGACTCCAGCTTGCAAGGGGAAACGGGGTCCAAATTGGGTTTTTCCGGACAAAGTCAGTCTTGCAAAGGCTTGTCCTGATACAAAGCAGAAGGATCTTCTAGCAAGGCTCTCTACTTGTGTAAGAAGTACATCCATGATCTGTTTTTTGCCTTGACGCTCCCCTGCCTCACCGTTATGATGAATTGGCACTCTGGGGATTCCATTGTGATTGATGAGATGAATTTATTGGAGAAGAGTATGACCCTCGATTCCGAACAACTCCGCCATGCGATGCGGGCGTGGACAACGGGTGTAGCGGTTGTGACAGCCCAGCACGACGGTCAACGGTACGGCATGACGGTCAATTCGTTTGCATCGGTCTCGCTTGAACCGCCTGTGATCTCCGTTACGCTAAGACGGCTGACCCACACCCACACACTGGTGGAGGCATCCAGAGAGTTTTCCGTTACCGTTCTAAGCGCTCAACAGAAGGAGCTTTCCGATCGCTTTGCAGGAAAGATCGCCAACATCCCGGACCGCTTCGACGGCGTACAGACGGAAACCCTGTCCATCCAGGCGCCCCTGATCAGAGAAGGACTGGCCTCTTTCAACTGCCGGGTATTGCACGCTCTCCATTTTGGTGAAAATACACTCTTCATTGCCGAGGTCGTCGCGGTGCGCGGTGAAGGAGAGGGTGATCCGCTCGTGTATCACAACCGGGTCTTTTGGAAATTATCCCAGCCGCCCCTGGCATAGCATTTACCGCTTGTCTCATATGGTAATTAAACTTTTCCAGTGTGTTTGTAGGCTGAAGTTCAAATCCTGAGTTTAAATAATTATGCGGCACTCTGTCATGCGGAAAGGGGTAGAACGGTGACCGATCGATTATCTTCTGACGAACAACAGGCTCTGCTCCGCCTGGCGCGCGAGGCATTGGAACGCGGGGTGCGCGGCGAAACACTTCCGCCGCTGGATGCATCCTCACTGGCGCCGAGCCTGCAGGAGGCCGGCGCCACGTTCATTACGCTGACCCGGGACGGGGATTTACGCGGCTGCATCGGAACCCTGGAGCCGTACCAGCCTCTGGCCGAGGATGTGCGCGAGCACGCGGTCGCCGCGGCGCTCGAGGACCCGCGCTTTCCCCCGGTGAGTGAACGCGAGTTGAGCCGAATCCAGATCGAGGTCTCGCGCCTGACCCGCCCTGTGCCGCTCGAGTACCGCGATGCAGACGATCTTCTGTCCAAACTGCGCCCGCACGTGGACGGCGTTATTCTGCGCGACGGGCCGCGGCGCTCCACTTTCCTTCCGCAGGTCTGGGAAAAAATTTCGGACCCGGCCGAGTTCCTTGAAAACCTGTGCTACAAAATGGGAGCCGACCCGCACCTGTGGCGGAAAAAACACCTTGAGGTGCTCGTCTACCAGGTGGAGGAATTTCACGAGTCGACAAACATGTAAGCGCTGGTTTCACGATTACACTATCGGGTAAAATCAACGCATGGCTGAAGACGATGTTGTATTCCAGGAAGCAGTGGAATCCTTGCGAGAGGGGAAAAAAGCCCGTGCCCGTGAGTTGCTCACGGGATTACTCAAGACCAATCAGAACAATGCAACCTACTGGGTGTGGCTCAGTGCCACGATGGACACCCCCAAGGAGCGAATCTACTGCCTGCAGACCGCACTCAAACTGGACCCTGAAAACGCTTCAGCCAAGCGCGGCCTGATCCTGCACGGCGCGCTGCCCCCCGATGACACCATCCAGCCGTTCCCGGTGAACGGGCCGCGCGCTTGGGAACAAAAGCTTCTCCTCGCCCATGAAAAGCCCAGGCTCAGAGGCTGGGCTGCGATTAAGGCCAGCCCGGTGGCGCGCATTGGCGGCCTGGTGGCTTTGGGCGCTGTGCTCGTGACAGCCGTGATCTTTGGGTTCATCATTCCAGGCGCCAACCAGGTGCAGCGTCCCCCTACGCGGACTCCCGGACCTTCCCCAACATTCACATTAACACCCACCTCGGTGAACGCCACCGGTCAGCCGGTGATCGTTGGCACCTCTGCTCCGTTATCCGA
>DATAKV010000003.1:0-2414 GCA_036261375.1 Anaerolineales bacterium | reverse complement strand
GCACTTCGGAAACGTGTATTTATGCATTTGACAGGAGCCAGAGAACCTCATAAGATGGACAGCCTATGGATATCCTTGTATTAAAGCTGGTCCTGGCGCCGGTCATTATCGGGTCGGCGAGCCTGGCCGGCCGGAGGTGGGGACCGGCAGTCAGCGGCTGGATCGTCGGGATGCCTCTGACGTCCGGGCCAGTCATCTTTTTTGTGGCCCTCAGCCATGACGCTGCGTTTGCTGCGGACGCGGCGTTAGGTGTGATCAGCGGCGGGTTGTCCCTTGCCTCTTACGCCCTGACCTATGCCTGGCTGGCGAGGCGCTTTCGCTGGTCTATCGCTCTCCTGGGGAGCTTCCTGGTCTTTGGACTGATCACCATGCTTTTGCAGAGTGTAACCCTGCCTCTCCTCTCCATGTTCCTGATCGTCTGCGGGGCAATCGTCCTCGCCTTGCGGCTCATGCCCAAGGAGCCGGTCGAAGCAGGGGAAACCAGACTGGGGAGATGGGATATCCCGTCCCGGATCCTGATCGGGACATCCTTCATTCTGCTCATCACCGGCAGTGCATCCTGGCTCGGCCCGCGCCTGACCGGCCTGCTGACGATGATCCCGCTGTACGTCACAATCCTTGCCATATTCGCCCACCGCCAGCAGGGTCCGGCTGCCGCGGCGCACGTGTTCCGTGGATTGTTATATGGCATGTTTGCCTTTGCGGGATTTTTTATTACACTGAGTTTGCTGCTTGAAAACAGGGGCATTGCGATCTCTTTTCTGTCGGCAATCGTTGTGACGCTCGCGATCCAGGGAACGACACTTTGGATCCTGCGGCAAAAACACGATTAATTCCACTTGCCTCTTGACTCTCCCCTTTGGGAAGACTGTATACTGACTGCATGGACCAGCCAAAGGATCTGCTTTCCATCGGGATGTTCGCCACCATGACACGCCTGTCGATCAAGGCGCTGCGGCTGTATGACGAGCTGGGGATACTAGCTCCGCTTCACATCGACCATCAATCCAGCTACCGCTACTATGGCGTGGACCAGCTCTCCAGCGCGCGCAGGATCCGGAACCTGCGCGAGATGGATATGCCGCTTGCCACCATTCGGCAGGTGCTGGCGGCAATGGATACTTCCCCGGCGCAGGCCGAAGCGCTGGTACGGGAGTACGTCTCCATGCGGGAGAGGCAGGTCGAGCAGATCCGGGCCCAGGTCGAAACCCTGATCCGAATGATTCAACAGGAGACAAATCCCATGGCTCTCGAAGTAAATATAAAGATGATTCCTACACAGCAGGTGGTAAGTCTCACCCGCCGCGTCAAAGTACCCAGGCTGGATGCGACCATTAGCCAGTCCATCTCCACACTGGAAGCACTGCTCCAGAAGCAGGATACCCGCCCGAGTGATGTACCGTTCGGCATCTTTCACGGCGCGATCAACGAACAGGAAGATGGCCCCATCGAGATCTGTATTCCGGCCGATGGAAATCTCAAATCGGAGGGCGACGTCCAGATCAAACAACTGGCGGGTGGCGAGGCCGCCTGTGTGACCATGCACGGCACCCAGTGCGACTTCCCCGATATCCTTGGCGCATACGATGCCGCCGCCGACTGGATCCAGAAGAACGGCTACCAGATGGCCGAACCTCCGCGCGAAGTCTGGCACAGCGGACCCGGCGAGAACGCCAAAATGGAGATCGTCTGGCTGTTCAAGTAAATCATAAAAGAGACCTCGCAGAAGCGAGGTCTTCTTATTTCAATTCACGATTTTGATCACGTTTCGTCCTGCCGCGCCGCTAACTCCCCCGCCGCCGTGGACGCCGCTTCCACACAAATATAAATTATCGATAGGGGTTTTATGGTTCGACCAGCCCGGCATCGGCCGCATGAACAGGAACTGGTCGAGCATAAGCTGGCCGTGGTTGATGTCGCCTTCGGTGAGGCCGTAGGTCTCTTCGAGGTCGAGAGGGGTGATGGATGTTTGATTTTTGATTGAGGATTTTAGATTGGGGAAGTATTCAGCGAGTATGTTAATGGCCCTATTTTCAAGATCGGCACGCATTTCATGCCAGGTCCCACTCTTTAGAAAGTATGGAGCGAACTGGAAATGAATTGAAACGGTATTCCCGTTCGTTGTTACTTCCAGGTAGGGCTTTTCGGACATCTCTCCGTACTTCGCTGCATCGTAAGCTTTTTCGAGATACTTAATGGAGGGAGCCATACTAACAGTTCCGTTGGGAATTCCATGATGGCCATCTGTCAGCAAATGGACCTTGGCTACCGAGCCGCGCATCTTGATCGACTGCGTGTGCCAGACGAACTCGGGCGGCAGCTCGGGTGCTCCGACGAGGTCGAGCAAGGTGTGCCGGGGATCGGCCGCCGAAACAGCTTGCGTCGCGGTGATCTCCTCACCGTCCGCCAGTCGC
>DATAKV010000756.1:0-12283 GCA_036261375.1 Anaerolineales bacterium | reverse complement strand
CGAACGTTATTCCTGCTTTCCACCAGCAGCCTGAATACAAAAGCCCAACACAGGATTGTGGAGTTGGCCGGCAAGTGATTTTTGATTGGAGAACAAAATGAGTCAAAATACCCTCGTCACCTATGCAAGCCATGCCGGTTCTACGGCGGAAATTGCAGAAGTCATTTCAAAAACGCTTTCCCGGGATGGTGTACATGTCGAGCTGCTTCCCTTGCAGGATGTAAAGAGCCTATCTCGATATTCCGCTGTTGTAATCGGTAGTCCCATCCGTAATTCAAAATGGTCACCGGAGGCCTTGAAATTCATTCGAGATCACCAGGCAGAACTATCACATAAACGCGTGGCAACGTTCACAGTTTGCATCACGCTGGCGATGTCTGGCGGTGAACGATATCGTGACGCGGTCAGGCAGTGGATCGCTCCGGTTCATGCATGGGTCAGGCCTGTAAGCGAGGGCTTTTTTGCCGGAAGATTGGACTTCAAAAAGTTACCGCTTACATTTGAGACGCTGAAGCTGCGTCTGGTCGTCGCTTTTGGGGTGTTCCCAAAGGATGACCGGCGTGATTGGAAGGCAGTTCGTGCCTGGGCTGACAGCATTTATCCTTTACTTATTCCGTAATTTTGGCCAAAATGGAGACTTGTTACATATACGAGATTCGAATCGAAGGTGAGCTTTCAGATCGATGGTCTGATTGGTTTGAAGGATTGTCGCTGCAATATGATCCCTGCGGTGAAACAATTCTCAAAGGAGCAGTACCAGATCAATCGGCTCTGTTCGGTGTGCTTGCCAAGATACATGGTCTGAATCTGAACCTGATCTCGATCTCGCGATTCCCTATCAGCCAGCGGGATGAGACCTCCCATCCCATCTAAAGGGGACGTATTATCTTTGGTAGAAAGGGACATTTCTGTTTTGGGCTAACACACATTATTTGGGTATTGACACATTTGACAAGCGTAGTAAAATCCAGCCCAATATGTTCAGCCCATTTGGATTGCCGCGTTCCCGTCGTCCGCAGCCCACTTCTCCTGAGAAGGTTGGGAGCTTTTTATTTGGATGACGGAACGAGCCTGACAGTGCGCTGACACAGCGAATCGGTCAACCAAAACAGCCCTCCTTCTCAGGAGGGCTGTTTTTATTTCCGCTTATGCATCTCACTTCTCCGGATGGGTTCCGGGTGAGGGTATTTGCAAAAAAGGAGCATCGTATGAGTCAAAGATCAAAACCGCAGGTGAAGAAGGTGGTGTTGGCCTATTCGGGAGGTCTGGATACGTCTGTGATCGTGCCCTGGCTGATCGAGAATTATGGCTGTGAAGTGGTCTGCTTCTGTGCGGACGTCGGGCAAAGTGACGAAGACCTGCATGGGCTGGAGCAGAAGGCACTCAAGAGCGGGGCGAGCCAGTTCGTTCTCCATGATATGAAAGAGGAATTTGCCAGGGAGTATCTATTTCCGCTGCTCAGGATGGGAGCCGTCTATGAGCATAAGTACTTGCTGGGCACATCGGTGGCGCGTCCGCTGATCGCCAAACATCTTGTGGAAGTCGCGCACGAGGTCGGCGCGGATGCCGTGGCACATGGCGCGACCGGTAAGGGCAATGATCAGGTACGCTTCGAATTGACCGTCATGGCGCTGGATCCACGACTGAAGATCATCGCTCCGTGGCGCGAGTGGGCGATCCGTTCGCGGGAAGATGCAATCCATTTTGCCGCCAAACACAACGTTCCGGTGACGGCGACGGTCAAATCCATATACAGCCGCGACTCCAACCTATGGCATATCTCGCATGAAGGAGGATTGCTCGAAGATCCGTGGAATGAGCCCGAGGAAGTGATGTACCAGATATCCGCCTCGCCGGAAAATGCCCCCGAGCAGCCGGAGTACGTGGAGATTGAATTTGACAGCGGCAACCCGGTGGCTGTGAATGGCGAGCGCCTGTCCCCGGCGCGGATCCTTGACTGCCTGAATGCGATGGGAGGCACCCATGGGATCGGCCGCGTCGACCTGGTTGAAAATCGCCTGATCGGGATGAAGTCACATGGTGTGTATGAAACGCCGGGAGGAACACTGCTGTTGTATGCCCATCAAGAGCTGGAGTCTCTGGTGCTGGACCGCGAGACCCTGCATTTCAAGGAGATGCTTGCCGTGAAGTATGCCGAGATCACCTACAACGGGCTCTGGTTCACCCCCCTGCGCGAAGCCCTGGATGCCTTCGTCGACGCCACGCAGGGGCCTGTCACGGGCACGGTTCGCCTCAAACTGTACAAGGGCAATATCATCGTTGCCGGCCGCAAATCGCCGTTCAGTTTATATCGTGAGGACTTTGCCACCTTCGGTGAGGAGGATGTCTACGATCAGAGCCACGCCGAAGGATTCATCCGGCTCTATGGCCTTTCACTGAAGGTCCGGGCCTTGAACGGACTGCCTGTTTCCGGCCTGAATATGCCCCAACCGGACTATTCCCGGTTCAAGAGGGATTAGGATGAAGACACTGTGGGGTGGACGGTTCACCCAATCACTCGATCCGCTTGCCTGGGGGCTGAACAGCTCCCTGCCCGTCGACCAGCGTCTGGCGATCCAGGATGTGGAAGGGAGCCTGGCCTGGGCCGCTGCGATCCATCGGGCGGGTATTCTCACGGACGCGGAATACGACTCGCTCTCGCTGGGCCTGGCGGCCATCCGAAAGGAATTTACTGTGGGACAGTTTTCCTTCGCCGCCACCGACGAGGACATTCACACCGCGGTCGAGCGCCGCCTGAGCGAGCTGACCGGAGATGTGGCCGGCAAGCTGCATACGGGCCGCAGCCGGAACGACCAGGTCGCGACCGATTTCCGATTGTGGATCCTGCAGGCCATACCCCTGCTGGTTACAGCCTTGAAGGAATTGCAGTCGGTTCTGGTGGAGCAGGCCGAAGCCGCGCAGGAAACGGTGATGCCCGGCTACACTCACCTGCAGCGTGCCCAGCCGATTTTGCTGGCGCACTGGTGGCTGAGCCACTACTGGCCCCTGCAGCGGGATGCGGAGCGCTTACAGGATTTGACCCGGCGCGTCTCCATTTTGCCCCTGGGATCCGGAGCGCTGGCAGGTGTGCCATTCGACATCGATCGTCTGGCCCTGGCAAAAGAGCTTGGGTTTGAGAGCGTTTCCCAAAACAGTATCGATGCTGTCTCAGATAGAGACTTTGCTGCAGAATACTTATTCTGCACGACGATGATCGGGATCCACGTGAGCAAGCTTGCGGAGCAGATCGTCCTTTTTACGAGCGCCGAGTTCGGCTTCTTCGAGCTGTCCGATGCCTACTCGACCGGCTCGAGTCTCATGCCGCAGAAAAAGAATCCGGATGTCTTTGAACTGGTGCGAGGCAAGGCCGGAACACTGCTAGGATTGCTCAGCGGGCTGCTTGCCACCCTCAAAGGTCTGCCATCCACATACGATAAGGATTTACAGGAGGACAAGGCTCCTGTCTTCCAGGCAACCGATACCTTGCTTTCGATTCTGCCTGTGATCGCAGGCGCCTTGAGAACCATCATGGTCCGGGCGGATCGAATGCGATCTGCCCTCGACTCGACCCTGTATGCCACCGATCTGGCTGATTACCTGGTCGAGAAAGGTGTTCCTTTCCGTGAAGCACACTCAGTCGGCGGAAAAGCTGTCCGGACGGCAGGGGAGAGACGGATATCGATGGAACAGATGCCCCTGGAAGCGTACCAGTCTCTCAGTCCCGCGTTCGAGGCGGATGTTTTTGATGTATTCAACCCGCGCACCTCCATCGACAAAAGAAATTCGATTGGCGGCACCGGCCTCCAGTCGGTCAAAAATCAGATCCAGCTTGCAAAATCAATCCTTTCCCCATCCGGGGGAAGGGAAAAAACCAAAGGAGAATAGATATGTCCACCATTACTTGTCCCGAATGTGCTGCAGAAATTACCCTGGCGGAGAATACGGAAGTCGGAGAGATCCTGGTTTGCCCGGATTGCGGCGTCGATCTGGAAGTCACTTCGCTCGAGCCCGCAACGGTCCGGCTGGCCCCCATGGAACAGGAAGATTGGGGCGAATAGCTCATGAAGCCGCGATTGAAGATCGGCGTTCTCTATTCACGTGTCCGGGTTGAAGAAAAATGGATCTTCAGTGCGATGGAAAAGCGCGGCATTGATTATGAAAGACTCGACGACCGCGCCATCCATTTTGATTTGAGCAACCCCACGCCCTGGCAGCGCTATGACGCTGTGCTGGAGCGTAGCATCAGTTATAACAGCGGACTGTACGCCCTGCGGCTTCTGCAGGCGTTCGGCGTGCCGACGGTCAATACGGCAGACGTGGCAGAGATCTGCGGCGATAAGCTGATGACCAGCGCTGTGCTTGCCCGTGACGGGGTGCCTCAGCCGCATAATGCTACTGCCTTCACTCCCGAAGCCGCCCTGGAAGCCATCGAAAGGTTTGGTTACCCGGTGGTGTTGAAACCCGTGGTGGGGTCGTGGGGGCGATTGCTTGCGAAGATCAACGACCGCGACGCGGCAGAGGCGGTGCTCGAGCACAAATCCACGCTGGGCTCGGCACAGCACTCGGTGTTCTACATTCAGGAATACATCGACAAGCCCGGCCGGGATATCCGGGTGATCGTGATCGGAGAGCGCGTGTTGACCGCGATGTATCGTAAATCCGAGCACTGGATCACAAACACAGCCCGCGGCGGAGAAGGCGAGCTTTGCCCGATCACGCCCGAAATTGAGGAGCTAAGCCTGTGCGCCGCCCGAGCAGTTGGCGGCGGGGTACTGGCGATCGACCTGGTGGAGCATCCGGAAATGGGCCTCGTGGTCAATGAGATCAACCACACCATGGAATTCCATACGATGCAGCCTGTCAGCGGGATCGATATAGCCGGGGAGATCGTGGAGTATGTGATGAGTGTCGCCAGGGAGTATGCCTGATGACACGCGTATCCATCGTCGGCGGTTCCGGTTATGGCGGGGGAGAAGTACTGAGATTATTGCTGGGCCACCCACAGGTCGATGTGAGCCAGGTGACGTCACGCTCGCATTTGGGGGAGTATGTCTACCAGGTCCATCCCAACCTGAGGAAACGGACACAGCTCAAGTTCAGCGATCCGGCCTTGCTGGAACCGGTGGACCTGTTGTTCCTGGCCCAGCCGCACGGCGAGGCGCAGCGCCATATCGAGGAGTATGCAAAACTGGCTCCCCGGATCGTCGACCTGGCGGCGGATTTTCGCCTGCGCGATGCGGCACTCTACGAACAATGGTATGGAAAGAAACATGCCGCGCCCGATTGGCTGGGCAAGTTCGTGTATGGTTTGCCAGAATTGCATCGCACGGAATTGGCGACTGCTAGCTACGTCAGTGGTGTGGGATGCAATGCGACTGCCGGAAACCTGGCGCTGCTGCCGCTCGTTCGGGCGGGGTTGATCGACCTGTCGTCTACGATCATCGTCGAGCTCAAGGTGGGATCCTCGGAGTCTGGCGCCGAGGGGAATGCAGGCTCTCATCACGCCGAGCGAGCCAACGTGATCCGCACGTTCTCGGCCTTTGGACACCGGCATACGGCTGAAGTGATCCAGGAAATGTGCGTACGGGATGTCCGGCTGACCATGACGGCTGTGGATCTGGTGCGCGGTGTGCTTGCGACGGCTCATGCAAAAGTCAAGCCGGGTGTGACGGCCAGGGAGTTGTGGAAAGCCTACCGGGCGGTCGCCAGCGAGAATCCATTTGTGCGGATTGTAAAGGAGCAGCGTGGGATCTATCGTGTCCCAGAGCCGAAGATTCTGGCCGGCACGAATTATGCCGATCTGGGTTTTGAGCTGGACGAATACAGCGGGCATGTCGTCTCCATTTGTGCCATCGACAACCTGATGAAAGGCGCGGCAGGATCGGCCGTGCAATGTATGAATTTGATGATGGGCTGGGAAGAAACGCTCGGGTTGGAATTCATGGGATTGCATCCATGCTAGAAAGGATGGAGGTGGTATGAAGAATGAGATCCTCGTAATAAAACTCGGCGGCACACAGGGGGTGGATTTTTCTGCAATCTGCAGGGATGCTGTTGAACTGTTGAAGGCTGGCCGAAAGATGGTTTTTGTGCATGGGGGTTCGGCCGAGGCAAACGCTTTAGGCGAGTCGCTGGGCTGGCCGCCCAGAATGATCACTTCGCCCTCTGGCCATACTTCACGTTACACCGACCGGAAGACCCTCGAGATCTTCCTTATGGCGGTCAACGGCAAGATCAATTCATTATTGACCGAGCAGCTGCACATGCTGGGCGTCAATGCGTTTGGCCTGTCTGGCATGGATGGGCGGGTGCTGCAGGCGGCACGCAAGGATACGATCCAGAGCATCGAGAATGGAAAACGAAAGGTCATCCGGGATGATTACACGGGCCGGATCGAAGCGGTCAACAGCGATCTGCTGCACCTGTTATTGGATGCCGGCTGCCTGCCGGTCATCGCCCCGGTGGCTCTCAGTCAAAAAGGAGAGGCGCTCAACGTGGATGCGGACCGCGCCGCGGCCAGGGTTGCCGCAGCACTCGAGGCGCAGACCCTGATCCTGCTCACGGGTGTTCCCGGTTTGATGGAACGCTTCCCGGACGAGTCGACGCTGATCAGGGAGCTGCCACTGAGCCGGCTGCCAGCAGCATCCGAGGCGGCGCAGGGCCGGATGAAGAAAAAAGTGCTGGGTGCAGAAGAAGCCCTCACCGGCGGCGTGAAGCGGGTCATCATCGCCGATGGACGGATTCCAAATCCGATCTCAAGCGCACTCATGGGCAACGGGACGCTCATCCAATGAACAAACAGGAAATCATCGAGATCGAAGCAAAACATTCTTCAGGAGTGTACGCCAAACAGCCCCTGGTTTTTGTGCGCGGCCAGGGGGCTCTGTTGTACGATGTGGATGGCAATGAGTATCTGGATTGCGCAGCAGGGCATGGCGTGGCCAACCTGGGTCATGGGCACCCAAGGATCGCCGAGGCCCTTTACAGGCAGGCATCCCGGCTGATCACTCTCTTCGAAACCTTCCCCAACGACCAGCGAGCGGAATTGGTCTGGAAGATCACTTCCCTTGTCGACGGCCTGGACCGGGTCTTTCTCTGCAACTCGGGGACCGAGTCGGTGGAAGCCGCCTTCAAATTCGCACGGATCTCGACAGGGCGAAAAAATATCGTGGCGGCGATGAGGGCATTTCATGGCCGGACGTACGGCTCACTCTCTGCCACCCACAACAAGAAATACCGGGACGGATTCGAGCCGCTCGTGCCCGGGTTTAGCCACGTGCCATACAACAATATCGACGCGCTCGATCAGGCCGTGACCGAAGAGACGGCTGCCGTGATCCTGGAAGTCGTACAGGGCGAAGGAGGGGTGTATCCTGCAAGTGTCGAGTACATCCAGTCTGCGCGCAGGATCTGCGATGAGCGGGGCGCGCTGCTCATCGTCGACGAGATCCAGTCGGCGTTTGGACGTACCGGGCGGATGTTTGCCATCCAGCATTACGGGGTGACGCCAGACATGCTGACGTGTGCCAAATCGCTGGCAGGCGGTGCGCCCATGGGAGCCGTATTGATCGGGAAACAGGTGCAACACCTGACGCCGGGCGTGCATGGCTCGACGTTTGGGGGAAATCCGCTTTCGTGCGCGGCAGCACTTGCGGCATTAGCAGTCATGGAAGAGGAAGACCTGCCGTCGCAGGCAGAGGCCAAGGGGAGATATCTACTGGAAAAGCTGAACCGGATTCAATCGCCAACGATTCGTGAGATCCGCGGCCTGGGTTTGATGGTTGGCATCGAAATGAAGCAAAAGGTTGCTCCGTATATCCGGGCCCTGCAGGAGAAACAGATCATTGCTCTCAACGCCGGGATGACCGTCATCCGCTTGCTGCCGCCGCTGGTGATCACCTATGAGCAGCTCGATCATCTGGTGCGTGTCCTGACCGAGGTGCTGACAGGCGAGCTGGCCAATGAGTGATTTTGAGACCCTGACCGGCCTCGTATCGCAGTACAGCCCGTCCGGAAAGGAACGCGGTGCAGTGGAATGGCTGACGGCGCGGATGAAGGCGCTCCGTTATGACGATGCATTTATCGACGAAGCCGGGAATGCCGTTGGCGTGATCGGTAAAGGACCCAGGCAGGTGGTGCTGCTCGGGCATATCGATACCGTGCCCGGGGAAATACCTGTCAGGAGGGAAAGCTGTCCGCCCCACGAGGTTTTACACGGTCGCGGGACTGTGGATGCCAAAGGTCCGCTGGCCTGTTTTGTGGATGCAGCGGCTCATGCAGGCGCGCGCCAGGGCTGGCAGTTCGTGGTGATCGGCGCGGTCGAAGAAGAGCGCGATTCGGAAGGTGCACGCTTTGCGGTCCAGCAATACACACCGGACTTTGCCATTCTCGGCGAGCCCAACCACTGGGACCGCCTCGCACTTGGATACAAGGGAAGCGCCTGGGCTCGTCTTACAATCGTCCGCGGGCAAACCCACACAGCCAGCGGAACCGAGACAGCTTCTGAAGCTGCTGTTGATCTGTGGCTGAAGCTGAAAGAATTTGCCGAGGTATTCAACGCAGGCAGGCAGAAGGTGTTCGAACAGCTTCTTCTGACCCTGCGTGACATGACATCCGACTCCGGCGACTACGAACAACGAACACAACTGACCGTGGGCGCCCGCCTGCCCGTGGACCTTACTCCTGATGCCTGGTATGAAAAAATAAGTCAACTCGCGCAGGGCATACGAGTGGAGCCGATCGGGCTCGCCGTCCCGGCCTGGCGCTGTGAGAAAAACACGCAGTTAGTCAGGGCCTTCCTAAGCGGAATTCGCGTCCATGACGGGGAGCCGCGCTTTGTCTATAAAACCGGGACTTCCGATCTTAATATAGTTGCTCCTGTATGGAAGTGCCCCGCCCTGGTCTATGGACCGGGTGATTCGTCACTCGATCACACACCTGACGAGTACATCGATCTCAACGAATACAGCAAATCGGTTGCCGTGTTGTCCCATGTTCTGCAAAATCTACAGTAGTGTTTTTCATTGCTCTACGATATGATGATCTCCTCAAGCCGAGAAATGTGTACCCGTCTCACCGCGCAGGGCGCGGAGCATATTCTCAGGGTTCGTGATCAAAGCCTCTTTGCCACCGCATTCGAGGTAATTTAATATCGCGTTGACCTTCGGTTCCATGCTTCCCTTGCCGAACTGCCCTTCGGCGAGATAGTTTTTGGCCTCCTGCACGGTTAGACTGTCCAGCCATTTCACATCCGGTTTGTTGAAGTTGATGGCTACCTTTTCCACTTCGGTGGAGATCAGGAACAGGTCCGCCTGGATGCTGGTGGCAAAGAGCGCCGAGGCAAGGTCCTTGTCGATCACCGCTTCAACGCCCTCGATCTCTCCCTGCTCATTTTTAATCACGGGGACCCCGCCGCCTCCCACCCCGACAACGGTAAACCCTGCATTGACAAGGCTCATGATGGCATCCTTCTGAAGGATCTGCACCGGCTGGGGTGAGGCGACGACGCGTCTCCAGCCGCGTCCGGAGTCCTCCATCACGGCCCAGCCATTCTCGTCCCTCCGTTTGTGAGCCGTTTGTTCATCCATGAAAGAACCGATCGGCTTGCTGGGATTTTGAAACGCCGGATCATTTTTATCCACCAGGGTCTGCGTGACAACGGTCGTAGCCTGATTGGGCATCCCGCGCCGCCGGAACTCATTGAGGAGCGCCGTCTGGAACATGAACCCGATGGTGCCCTGGGTATTGGAGCCGCCGTAGTAGAGGGGGATGGTTGGCACTTCATGGGCGGCGATCTCGGAACGGCGCAGGATAAAGCCAACCTGCGGGCCGTTGCCATGGGTGACGATTACCTTCCAGCCATTTTGAACCATGTCCACGATGTGCGGCATCGTCAGGCGTGCGGCCTCGTACTGGTCCTGCAGGGATTCCTTGCCCTTCTGTCGAATCAGTGCATTTCCACCGACCGCCACCACGGCCAACTTGTGATTTCCATTCATTAGGAAGCTCCTGATCGTTTCTAAAGTTTGTAGATTGCCTGCTCAAAGCATGTCAACGGTGCGCGTGTAATGCCGGCGCCTACCTGTCCGATGCCTGCCTCCTTGTGGGCGATGCCGGTGTTGATGACCGGCGCAATACCGGTATCGACCACCTTGCGAGCATCGATGCCGGCGGGCGCGCCATCGAAGTTAAGAGCTGGCAGCGTATAGCCACCATTGATGCCCATCGTGATGTGATACATCTCGCGCTTGTAGGCAATTGCATCCTGAGGTGTACCCCCAACAAACTGGACGATGGCCGGCGCCGCGCCCATGGCAAATCCGCCAATGCCAGCGGTCTCCGTGATCGCGCTGTCACCGAGGTCCGGCGCCGCATCCGCCGCACTGTAGCCGGGGAAGAATAATCCTTCCACCATGGGGGCCGGCGCACTGAACCATTCGTCGCCTGTCCCGCTCATGCGGATCCCGAATTCCACGCCGTTGCGCGCCATCGCGGTGACCAGGGTGCTCTTTTCCACCCCATGACCGGCGTCGAGCATCGATTTGCAGCAGGCCATGGATATGTTCAAAAAGAAATGATCATTCCCGGCGATGAACTCCAGCACCCGGGCAATGTCGCTCTGCGGCAGGTCCGTCCGGAGCAGGGCAGGGGTAAGCCTCTTGAACAGGAGCGAGGATGCCGCCGCGTTGCGGTTATGGCATTCGTCGCCCATGTGCAGCGCCTGGGCAATGATCGGACGCAGCTCCACACCACCGAGCACCTTCAAGGCCGCATCCATCGCCGGACCGAGGACAGATTCCATCCATTTGAGTCTCGACAGTACCGATGCATCGTTGGCCCCAAAGCGCAATACCTTTCCCAGCCCTTCGTTCAGGTTGCTGAAGGAGACATTGCCACGGTCCGGGTTGCGCACGATCCAGACCGGCATCGAGGGACTGATCACTCCCGACATCGGGCCAACGGCTCCAAAGTGGTGGCAGGGTGAAAAGGCGATCTCGCCGCTCGCGGCCAGAGCCCGGGCGTCATCCTGATCTTCCGCCCAGCCCTCATACAGGATAGCCCCGACGATCGCGCCCTGCATCGGACCGCACATGCGCTCCCACTTGATGGGAGGTCCGGCGTGCAGCAGGGTCCGCTCTCCCAGGCCGGGAATGGCGTTGTGCGCTTTTTCGACGCCGGTCAGGACCGGCTGGGCAGAGAGGAAGCGTTCGAAAGCGGTCCGGTTTGCGGCTTCCACGTCAGGGTCGTTGACCCACATGGCGAGACGCATTCCGATGTCACGGTCTCCCGCAGCGGGTGGACGCCAGTCGAGCTGGATGGACTGTCCGCCCGTTTGCCGGATCGATTCGGCAAAAGAGGCGAGACCGATATTGATGACCTGTAAATCCTGTTCGAAAAGTGTATTGACCATGAAAGGGCTCCGTTAGGAAACGATCGCCGCGGCAAGCCGGGCGGCCTGGGCGTTGCTGTCGGTGAGGAGGACGCCTGCCTCCGCCAGCAGTGACTCCTGCCGCGAGAGGCTCTGCGGATCGGACTCCGTCCCGCAGACCGAGCCGACGAAGACCAGGCTGCGCTTTGCCTTCGATGCAACGTTACGAGCCTCCTGAATGGCAGGCACCAGCTCGCCGGCGGGGTCCATGTTCGACCCGTACCCAAGCACGATATCCAGCAGGATGACCGCTGTTTCGGGGTCGCGCGCCTCCTGGACGATCCGCTCGTTACGCAGGCGGAAATCGATCATCGGGTGCGGGCGGCCCTGTGTGAACAGGTCGTCGCCCAGGTCGATCACGGTATGCTCCAGGGACTTCCAAACATTCGGGATCTTTTCCTCTTTTCGGATCGGTGTGTTGGAATACACCCTTCCGAGCATTTCGCTCAGGAGCAGCACCGTCTCATAGCAGAATGTCCCGCCGCTGAACAGGCCGCGGATGTATCGCTGTCCCTTTTTGAGTTTCTTTCTGGCAGGATCAACGAGCGATTTGTAGCGGGCCGGCAGGGAATTGGAGAACCGTTTGAGAGGCTTGCCTTGCGATAATAGCACGGAGGCACGAGCCGCCTCTTCGAGGGTCTTCACGCCCGTAATGTTCCCGCTCGTAATGCCCGCCGGATCGGCCCCGATGAACTCCACGACGACTGGCTTGCCGCTTCTGGCAGCCGTCGCAAGCACGTTCTGCATCACATCGGGAGAGGGGGGCTTGGAAACCAGCAGGATCACCTTTGTAGCGGGGTCGGCCGTCAGGGCTGCGATACCCTGGAGCATGGTGATCCCGCCTACTTCGCTTTT
>DATAKV010000755.1:0-1772 GCA_036261375.1 Anaerolineales bacterium | reverse complement strand
CAAACCTTCATCGACCAGGGCTTCAACGTGATCGTCACCGTCGGGTTCCTGATTGGAACAGACACAACCATCGCCGCCAAGGAAAACCCGGACGTGACGTTCATTGGCGTTGACCAGGGCATCTGCGTGGATGCAGAAGGTGCGCCCGATCCCACATTTGCATGCGCAGGCGACGCGGCCGCGCTGCTCCCGAACTATCAGGGCATCGTGTTCGCGGAAGAGCAAGCTGGTTACCTGGCTGGTATCGTTGCGGCCAGTATCTCCGAGTCGGGCGTTATCGGAGCCGTGGGCGGCACGAATGTTCCGGCGGTCGTTGCCTACAACGCGGGCTATGTAGCTGGTGCGCAGTCAGTCAACCCCGATATCCAGACGCTCTACCAGGAGACGAACCCAGACCCGGCCAAGGGCTTCAATGATCCCGCGACCGGCAAGGCAATTGCCCAGCAATTCATCGGCCAGGGCGCAGACGTGCTCTTCCAGATTGCAGGTCTCACCGGCCAGGGCGTGCTCGAGGCTGCCTGCGATGCCAACATTTACGGCATTGGGGTGGATGTCGACCAGGTGGAAACGCTCCCGAATCTCTCGGGCTGCATTGTTACAAGCGCCGAGAAGAAGCTCAAAGATACTGTTCAGGCAGTCGTTGAGAGCGTTGCTGCAGGCGACTTCCAGGCCGGCACGGTGAGCTATAACGCAGCCTCGGAACCACCGGCGATCGGCCTTGCTCCGTATCATGAACTGGAAAGTCTGATCACTCCTGAGATCCAGGCGAAACTCGATGAGGCCATGGCCGCCATGGCGAGTGGTGAGCTCAAGCCCCCGCGGGAATAGCCAGCATCTATCCGCTTAATAAACGAGAGGCGGCCGGCAGGGCCGGCCGCCTCTTTCTTTTGAACACATCATAAAGGATTCAACATGAGCGTTGCAGAAGCTCCTCCCCGGCTCCAGATGATCGGAATTACGAAGCGTTATCCGGGCGTCATAGCCAACAACCGAATCAATCTCGATGTGAAGGCGGGGGAGATCCATGCCCTGCTTGGCGAAAACGGCGCGGGCAAGACGACGCTCATGAACATCCTCTTTGGTCTGGCTCGCCCAGACGAGGGAGAGATCTTACTGGACGGACAACCAGTCCAGATCGCCGATCCCGCCGATGCCATCGCCCGCGGCATCGGCATGGTGCACCAGCATTTTATGTTGATCCCCGTCCTGACGGTGGCCGAGAACATCCTGCTTGGTGCCGAAACCATGAAAAACCCGATTTTCCTGGATCGGCGTGAGGCCCGACGCCGCATCCTCGACCTGGGCAAGCGGTTCGGCTTCGAGATCGATCCCGACGCTAAGGTGGAAACACTGTCGGTGGGTTGGCAGCAGCGGGTGGAAATCCTTAAAGCTCTTTATCGTGAAGCACGTATTCTCGTCCTCGATGAACCAACTGCGGTGCTCACGCCACAAGAAACGGTGGAAATCTTTGCGGTCCTGCGTAGGCTCGCTGCAGAGGGCCAAAGCATTATCTTCATCAGCCACAAACTCTACGAGGTGCTGGAAATCGCCGACCGAATCACCGTTATCCGCCGCGGCGAAGTTGTCGGCACCCGCCTACCGTCCGAGACGAATGAGGATGATCTGGCTGCGCTGATGGTCGGCCGCGAGGTTCAACTCGCAGTCGATCGTGGCGTAGCTCACCCAGGTGAGCCTGTGCTAACTGTTGAGCATTTGACGGTTCGATCAGACCGAGGACAAGAAGTTGTCCGGAATGTTAGTTTCAACGTTCG
>DATAKV010000748.1:0-20760 GCA_036261375.1 Anaerolineales bacterium | reverse complement strand
GGTCTGGATACCGTTCCGCTCCCGGGAGACACGACATCTGAACAGTTAGTCCCCCTGCTGCTTGATCTATGCGCTTTGGCATTACGGCTCGACAAACCACTGACTGCCCGGCTGATGCTCATCCCCGGCAAAAAGGCAGGCGAAGAAACCCATTTCGACTTTGCATTTTTTGCTCCCAGCCGGGTCATGAAGCTGGATTCCGAAACGCTTACAAATTCTCTGTCAGGCACAGAGATGATCCACTTATCCTCACGTAGATGATCTCCGGCATCGATACAATCCCCTTCGAGGATTATCTCTCACTCTAGATCGGCAAGGCGTTCGATACATAAAAAAGAGATGACCTGTGCCATCTCTTATACCTTCAACCTCCACATTGTGAACGGCTCGTCGAACCCTTTTACGTCTCCCGTAAAATGGGTCAATGCCCCGGATGCCGCGTTCTGGGCCAGAAAATCGCGTATCTCCGGATCCTGGTAGAAGGGATCGGAGAGGATCACCTCCCCGCCTTCGGAGAAGTTGGGCAGGCGCGCCGCGATGTTAACCGTCGAGCCGAAGTAATCCAGCCGTTCGTTTAGATTTACGACAATGCACGGACCGCTGTGAAGCCCCACCTTGAGCCATAACAAGGGCTCGCCTCGTTCCGTGATCTCCTTCTGCGCCTTCCAGACGGCCCGCAGAGCGTCGAGGGGCTGACGGAATGTGGCCATGACCGCGTCACCCATTGTTTTGACTATCGAACCACCTTCATTCGCCACGGCATCCTCCAGCACCTGGAAATGCTCACGCACGCGTCCAAAGGCAGAGGCGTCGCCGATCGCCCGGTACAGCCGCGTCGACTCTCTCAGGTCCGTGAACATTAGGGTGACCGACCCGATCGAGATCTCCTCACCCGGTCTCAAGACTTCGCTGGCGAACAAATCCCGGAAGACCTGCAGGGCCGTAACGTCGGCGGCGGTGGAAGCCTGGTCACTCCAGGAAGTGCGCTCGAGCTGAAAGACCCTGTTTGTCTCGGTGGCGTTAACCAGGGTCAGAGTAGGCTGAAGCGAAACATGTCCCTGTTCGGGCGGCCAGCCAAAAGGGGAAAGACGGAAGTCCAACCGATCGGCTCCTTCTACATCTGCATACAGGGAGATGGAACCGGGCACATCCAGAGCTCGCAGCGTATAACGCCCGCGTTCGAGCTGGACCGGAACAGGCAGCGAACGAAGCGGAGCCAGTGACTGCGACATGACCACATGCGGCTGGAGCTGCGGACTGCCGGCGCAGAACGCCGCGTTGAAATCCACCACCCGCACGGAGGGATTGGGCTTGAATACCACTTCGATATTGTGATCGAAGTTGACCGTGAAGTCGATCCGGCAGGTGTTGCAGTGGGATGTGCCGCGTACGTCTCCAAGGTTGGTTCGTCCTTCAGTCGTGCCGCGGCAGGAGGGACACAGCAGATCCCACGACATATCGAGAATGCCGGCCCGTGTGGCGCGCAGAAACATCTCGAGTACTTCGCGGCGGCTGGCCCCCCAGTGATCGGCCAGGGCATACGGCCGGATGCGCTGGAGCGCCAGGTCATCGGCCCGGGTCAGGTACTCTTCAAGACGGGCAAGCAGTTGGGGATCCGTTCCCTGGGCAGCCATCTCCTCGCTGCTGATTCGAAAGCGCATATACTCGGACATACCGAGAACCCGCGGGCGGCCAATCTCCAGTAACGACCCATTGCTTTTGGCGATCTGGTCGTACCTTCGGAAGGCTTTTTCGAACCGGTTCCTGGCGATAACGCCGATGACAAAGGGAATGAGAGGCTGAACCAATGGGTTGCTGACCACAAAGGCTGTGACGTAGGTGACGCGCGTCCTGTTGTTCGGCAGACGCTCGAAAGTGGTCTGCGAGTGCATCGAATCAACCGGCCCCCTGCTGTAGACGCGGGCCACCCCAAACGAATAAGGATAGGTCCAATCGAACGGCTCCTCCTCCCACTCCACCCGCAGGACCGGCAGGCGCATACGCATTTGCTTCACGCCTTTGACGTTACTTAACATCTCCACTTCCGGCTGGCCCGTGTCGCGGTTGAAGCGGTTCGTATCCGAGGCGAACGGCCAGATCGCTTCAGGAGAGGACTCGAGATCCCATTGCCAGGAGAAGTGGAATTCCTTTGCCATGATCTTTGGATGAGAGTGCTGGTTCGTATTTTACAGTCAATTCATGAAAATACCATTGCGAACCTGGAAACGCAGCGGGCCACCCAATGTTTTCCAGTTAACAAGACCTTAACTTTAATAAAATTGTCGTATGATATATTCAATAGACTATGCCTGAAACCATCCTTGTCGTCGAAGACGAACCTGCATTACGCGATACGCTTTCTTACAACCTCAAAAAGGATGGTTTCACCGTGGAAGCCGTTGGGGATGGGCGCGCCGCGCTCGACTCGGCCCGCAAACTAAAGCCCGACCTGATCGTCCTGGACCTGATGCTGCCGGAGATCGACGGCTTTGAGGTCTGCCGCATCCTCCGTAAGGAAATGACCACCCCTATTCTGATGCTCACCGCCCGCGACGATGAGATCGACCGGGTCGTGGGCCTGGAGGTCGGCGCGGACGATTACCTTACGAAGCCATTCTCGATGCGGGAGCTGATGGCACGGGTCAAGGCTCAGCTGCGCCGGTCACGTCTGCTGCGGGAGGAGTTTGGCAAAGCGGCAGCGGCTTCCAGCACTCAGGAAAAGCTCTCTTTTGGCAATCTGGTCATCAACCTCACCCGCCGTGAAGTGATCTTGAACGATGAACCACTGTCTCTCAAGCCGCAGGAATATGAGCTGCTTGTCTTCTTTGCCGAACATCAGGGAAAAATGCTTTCACGCGAGTTCATCCTCGAACGGGTCTGGGGCTGGGACTTCATCGGGGACAGCCGCACCGTGGATGTCCACGTCCGCTGGCTCCGGCAGAAGATCGAGAAGGATGCCAGCCAGCCGATACGCATCGTCACCGTGCGTGGCGGGGGATACCGGTTCGAAGGATAGGAAGAGTACTCCCATAACAACGATGGATAAGGCAATGTATACAGAAAGACAATTCCTCTGCCAATCGCCGCGTTGCAGGTGGCGTTGAATCTCGAATGAATTACACTGCTGTCCTTGCGATCCTTTTACTTCTCCTCGCCGCCTGGTATGCATGGTGCTACTACCGGCTGCGCCGTGAGCTGGATGCATATGCCGGCAAGATCCGCGGGCAGAATGCCGAGACCCGGGTCAGGGAGCTGCAAAACCTGTCCAGCGCGGTGACCCTGCTCCTTTCCACTTTAAACATCGAAATTTCCACCATCGATTCCGAGCGCGCCCGCCTCGCCACCGTCCTTGACCAGATCACAGATGGTGTGCTGATCGCCGATGCAGAAGGGATTATCCAGTTCGCCAACCCGGCCGCAGGAAGGCTCTTCCAGGCGTCCCATCCGGTGGAGCGCAGCATTGCCGAGGTTGTCCGCCACCACCAGTTGGTCGAAGCCTGGCGCCGCTGCCAGCAGACCCGCCAACTGCAGAGTGAATCGGTCGAAGTGCCAACCCGCCATCAATATTTGCAGCTTGTCGTCATCCCTGACCAGCACTCGAGCGGCAGCCTGCTGCTGTTACAGGACCTTACCCGCATCCGCCGCCTGGAGACAGTGCGGCGCGACTTCATCAGCAACCTCTCGCACGAGCTGCGTACACCGCTCGCCTCTCTGAAGGCGCTCACCGAAACCCTGCAGGACGGCGCGCTGGATGACCCGCCGGCGGCGCGCCGGTTCATCGAGCAGATCCAGATCGAAGTGGACGCGCTCTCTCAGATGGTGACCGAGCTGCTCGAGCTCTCGCGCATCGAATCGGGCCGCCTCACCCTGGACCGCCGGCCGGTGGCTCCCGAGGATCTGCTTTCTTCTGCCAGCAAGCGGATGAGGCTGCAAGCCGAGCGCGCCGGCTTGAACCTGCGCGTGGAGTGTCCGTCAGACCTGCCGAAGGTGGAGATCGACCTGCAGCGGCTGGAGCAGGTACTGGTCAACCTGATCCACAATGCAGTCAAGTTCACGCGCGCAGGCGGGGAGATCCTGCTTGCAGCGGAAACCGGTAACGGGGAGGTCCGCTTCGCGGTTCAGGATACGGGCATTGGCATCCCGTCAGAGGATATCTCGCGTATCTTCGAGCGTTTTTACCGGGTCGACAGATCCCGGACCGGAAGCGGGACCGGGCTGGGGTTATCCATTGCCAAACATATCGTGGAAGCCCACAAGGGACGGATCTGGGTGGAGAGTATCGAAGGCCAGGGCAGCACATTTCACTTTACCATCCCCCTCTAATGTTTGCATTTTTGTTTTGTGTTGGCAAACTCGCTGTAAAGCACAGAAACAGGACTCCGTGCTATCCTAGCGGCATGGAAATATTTCTTGCCGTAACATCGATTGCAATACTGGTTGTGCTCATCGTAGATACAAGGCAAAAGCGGCACGATTTCCTGTGCCAGCAGGGAATCACATCGAAGAATCACTGATCGCGCAAGAAATATTTCCTTCTCTCTCCTCTGTATAAGAGCCAGGAACTCCTCCCTGGCTCTTATACAATTAAAGTGATCGAGTTTTCTCCTCCTTGGCGTCCCAACGTGAGACATTGCCCCTGATCTGTTGGATCATGGGCAGTTTTTATTAACAACTCTTGGATCCTTTGACAATGACGCTTAACAGGATGTTAACCTGTTCTTCTCATGCTATTAAAACCCGGCTGATAAGATGCCAATGTGAAAAATAACAGGAGAAGAAAATTAATGTCCAAACCTTTCCGTTCGTTTTTGTTTGTGCTTGTGCTGATGAGCTTCGTGCTCGCTGCATGCGGCGGAGCCGCCACGGAAGCACCTGTCGTAGAACCGACCTCGCCAACTTCCGCCCCCGCAGAGCCGACAGACGCTGCGCAAGAACCTACTACTGCACCGGCAGAAGACCCCACAGCGATGTATGCGCCCGATGCGGTTTCCGGTGACATCATCACTGCCGGTTCCTCGACTGTTTTCCCCCTTACCGAGCGCATGAAACAACGCTTTGAAGAGGAAGGCTTCACCGGAAACCTGACAGTTGACTCCATCGGTTCCGGCGCGGGTCTTGAGCGCTTCTGCGTTGCCGGTGAAACAGATATCGCCAATTCATCCCGCGCCATCCGGGACAGCGAAATTGAATCCTGTGCAGGGATTGGCCGCACCGTGGTTGGCTTCCTGGTCGGCATCGATGCTCTGGCCGTGGTCGTCAGCGCTGAGAATGACTTCGTGGAGGATGTCACTCTTGCGGAACTGGCCCAGATCTATTCCACCGCCGCCAACTGGTCCGATGTCCGCCCCGAGTGGCCGGATGAGCCAATCCAGCGCTTCAGCCCCGGCACCGACTCAGGCACGTTCGATTACTTTGTCGAAGGCGTCATGACCCCCGGCTTCGGAGATGATGCGGATGCCGGCGAAGCAGCCATCCTTGAATCCGATGGCACCCAGTTCTCCGAAGACGACAACGTTCTGGTCCAGGGCGTCCAGGGCTCACCGTATGCGATCGGTTACTTTGGGTATGCCTACTACCAGGAAAATGCCTCGACCCTGAAAGCACTGTCTGTAGACGGGATCGAGCCCACCGCCGAGACGGCTGAAAGCGGCGAGTATCCCATCTCGCGTCCGCTCTTCATCTACTCCAGCAGCGAGATCATGCAGGAGAAGCCGCAGGTGACCTCTTTCATCCATTTCTATCTCACGAACGTTGTGGATGAGATCCTGGATGTCGGTTACTTCCCGGTCAGCGAAGATCAGGCACAGGAAAACCTTGATACCTGGAACTCCGCGCTGGACATGTAACCGCAAGCCAACGAATGCAGGATCATCACGCCTTCCTTCTCCAGAAGGAGAAGGAAGGTCATTTGCTGTAAAAGGGCTGGCCCCTTTTGGAAAGGAAGGTGCTTTCATGGCAGATATCACATTGAATTCGATTGAAAAGAAAGCATCTGGAACAAGTTTACGCCGCAAACCTCGCTGGAAGGAGACGACCATCCAGGGGCTGCTGTTCTTCAGCGGCTTTTTCTCGATCTTTACTACCCTTGGGATCGTATACGAGCTCGGCAAGGAAGCCCTGCTCTTTTTCCAGATGCCTGAGGTGGGTCTGCTCGCCACACTCACCAGCACGGAGTGGAAACCGCATGTCGGTAAATTCGGCATCTGGCCGCTGTTGAATGCCACCCTGATGACCACCCTGATCGCCATGGCGATCGCCATCCCGCTGGGCATGGGAGTGGCAATCTATTTGAGTGAGTACGCAAGCCCGAAGGTCCGCAGCATATTGAAGCCAATCTTGGAGGTACTGGCGGGCATCCCGACGATCGTGTACGGGTACTTCGCTCTGACCTTCATGACACCCTTGCTGCGCGAGATTTTCGGCAGGGATGTTGTTCAGATCTACAACACGCTGTCCGCCGGTCTGGTGATGGGCATCCTGATCCTGCCGCTCATTACTTCCATGACGGAGGATGCCCTAAGTGCCGTCCCGCGTGCCCTGCGGGAGGCTGCCTATGGGGTGGGTGCAACTAAGCTGGAAGTGGCTCTGCAGGTGGTTGTGCCTGCCGCACTCTCGGGTATAGCTGCGGCTATCATCGTAGGGATATCGCGCGCGGTTGGAGAGACCATGATCGTGGCCGTCGCAGCCGGCGCGGGCCCGAACTTCACCTTCAGCCCATTTGTTGGCGCTGAGACGATCACCGGGCATATCGTCCGGATTTCCGGCGGCGACCTGAGCTACGACTCCATCGATTACAACAGTATCTTTGCGCTGGGGTTGTTCCTGTTCTTCATCACCCTGACTCTCAACTTCATCAGCCAGGCCATTGTGCGCCGCTTCCGGGAGGTGTACGAATGAACGAAAAAGCAGTGGTCAAAGGCTTTACCAATAACCTGGAAGGGCGCAACCGCAAGGGAACGGTCTGGCACGTTCTTTTCCAGGCATCGACGATTATCGGTATCATCGCCCTGATCGCCCTGGTTCTCAACATCATCGACAGCGCGTTTGGCTACGTGGCCTACGAAGCCCGCGTGGACCCGGATACGCTTGCTGTGGATGGAGTCTCCATACAGGATAAGGATAAGGATCAGCTTGTGGCACTCCTACAATCCACCCTTTCAAGCGGGGCTTATAACAAGCTGAATAACGAAAAAGCCTTTGAGGCCAGATCGCGCGAGGAAGTGTACCAGCTTGTCATCGAGCGGATCATCCGCCCCAAGGTGGTGCAGGTGTGGAAGCTGTGGCCGTCCCTGACCCAGGCGGATGAAATCCGTGCGACGGTCGCGCAGGAACACCCAGGCGCTGAGCTGGACTTTGTCTCCTGGCTGACGTCTGACTTTGTCTCCCGGCCGCAGACCAGCGAGCCGCTGACGGCAGGTGTTCGCACGGCGATCCTTGGCTCGCTCTGGACCATCCTATTCACGATCCTGCTGGCTTTCCCGGTTGGCGTGGGGGCTGCCATCTACCTCGAGGAGTATGCCTCCGACAACTGGTTGAACCGCCTGATCCAGACCAACATCAACAACCTGGCAGGGGTGCCTTCCATCGTGTATGGCATTCTGGGGCTGGCCATCTTCGTTCGCACATTGGAACCGCTGACAAGCGGGGAAGTCTTCGGCCTGGTGGACCCGACCACAGCCAACGGGCGGACCGTCCTTTCGGCGGGACTCACCCTCGGTCTGCTTGTGCTGCCGATCATCATCATCAACGCCCAGGAGGCGATCCGCGCCGTCCCTCGCTCACTGCGCAACGCCAGCTATGGCGTGGGCGCCACCAAATGGCAGACCGTCTGGTCGCACGTTCTCCCGAACGCCATGCCCGGCATCCTGACCGGGACGATCCTGGCAGTCTCACGCGCCATTGGCGAGACCGCGCCCCTTGTAGTGGTGGGCGCCTCGACGGCGATCAGCTTCGACCCGAGCTCGCCTTTCTCGAAGTTCACCACCCTCCCCATCCAGATCTACCAGTGGACTTCCCGCCCTCAGGATGAGTTCCGCAGCCTGGCCGCGGCCTCCATCCTGGTCCTACTCATATTGCTGCTGAGCCTGAATGCATCCGCAGTTCTGCTCCGCAATCGCTTCAGCAGGAGATTCTAAGCATGAGCATGAAAAACGACACCCATCACAAATATGTTATCGAAACCCGCGATCTTGATATCTTCTACGGCACGTTCAAGGCTGTCACCGGCGTCAACATGAAGATCGAACGCAATGCAATCACCGCCATTATTGGGCCGTCGGGCTGTGGGAAATCGACCCTGCTGCGGGCGTTCAACCGGATGAACGAGCTGTATGCCGGCACCTCCATCACAGGCAATGTGACCTTCAACGGCGAGGACATCTACGCCCGCGAAGTGGACCCGGTCGAGGTCCGCTACCGGATCGGAATGGTCTTCCAGAAGCCCAATCCATTCCCAAAAAGCATCTATGAGAACATTGCCTGGACAGCCCGCATCCATGGCTACAAAGGCAACATGGACGAGCTGGTGGAGCAGGCCCTGCGGCAGGCCGCGCTCTGGGAGGAGGTCAAGGACAAACTTCACCAATCAGGTTTATCTTTGTCCGGCGGGCAGCAGCAGCGACTGTGCATCGCCAGGGCGATCTCCATCAAGCCGGAGGTGATCCTGATGGACGAGCCCGCCTCTGCCCTCGACCCGATCGCCACGCTCAAAATTGAAGAGCTGATGCAGGAACTTAAGAAAGATTACACCATTGTCATCGTGACCCATAACATGCAGCAGGCCGCCCGCGCTTCGAACTACACAGCTATGATGATGCTCTCAGGCGAAGGCGAGCGCTCGGGAACGGTTATCGAGTTCGACGATACCAAAAGGATCTTTACCACGCCGAAGGATAAACGGACGGAGGATTATGTCACCGGCCGGTTTGGATAAGGAGAGGATATGAGCAGGCCAAGAGTTTTATTCCTGTGCACGGGCAATTCGGCCCGCAGCCAGATGGCAGAAGCCTTTTTGAGAGCCTATGCCAGTGACCACTTTGAGGCCCACAGCGCCGGTCTCGAACCGAAGGGGCACATCCTGCCAGAGGTGCTCACCGTCATGAGCGAGCGCGGTCTGGATATGGAGGGGCAAACCTCGAAGAGTGTCCGTAAGTACCTCGGCAAAACCCACTTTGCCCATACGATCACCGTTTGCGGGGATGCGGAGGAGAACTGTCCGGCTGTCTTCCTGAACATGGGAAAACACGACCACTGGCCGTTCGACGACCCGGCCAAATTCCAGGGCAGCAAGGAGGAAAAACTGGAGTTTATCCGCCAGATCCGTGATCAAATGGAAGAGCGTATCCTGCACTGGCTGAATGAACAGGGTATTCAGCCTGCCCGTCTATAACCAAACATCTACAGGGGTTGGCTGTTCTGTTACAATCAACAGGAACATTCCCAAACATCGAGGGATAAGAGGTTTCTATGGTACGAAAAACATTCGAAACAGAGATTCGCCAGGTTAAGGACAACGTGCTCATCCTGGGCAGTATGGTCGAGCAGGCGCTTCTTAATTCGGTGGATGCTCTAAAGAAGCGCGATATAAAGGCCGCGGAAAAGATCTTTGCAGACGACAAGGAAATCAACAAAAAGCGCTTCCAGATCGAGAACCAGTTAATGGTCCTGATCGCCACGCAGCAACCCATGGCGCGCGACCTGCGCGTCCTGGCATCCACACTGGAGATCATCTCCGAGCTGGAGCGGATGGGCGATTACGCCAAGGGCATTGCCAACATCAACATCCGCATGGGCGACGTGCCCCTGCTCAAGCCATTGATCGACGTGCCGCGCATGGCCACCAAGGGCGTGGATATGCTCCACCGGGCCCTGACCGCCTTTGTCAACGAGGATGTGGAAATCGCCAAGACACTGCCCGTGGAAGACGACGAAGTGGATGCGCTCTACAACCAGATCTACCGTGAGCTGATGACCTTCATCATCGCCGATCCGAAGACGATCGAGCGCGCCAACTGGCTGCTGTGGGTGGCCCATAACCTGGAGCGCTTCGCTGACCGCGTGACGAACATCTGTGAGCGGACGATCTTCATTGCCACCGGCGAAATGTCCGAGATCAAGTCGACCGACGATGAGTTTTGGAGCCGGCAAAAAGAGAGTTAACAAAAAATCCGCCTGGAGAACAGGCGGATTTTTTGTTCAGCAAAGTCTATCCCATTCGACCTGTAATGTATGCTTCCGTCAGTTCCTCTTTAGGGGTGGTGAATATCGTTTCTGTGGGCGAAAATTCGACCAGCTCCCCCAGCCAGAACAGGCCGGTGTACTCCGAAACACGAGCCGCCTGCTGCATATTGTGGGTCACAATCACGATCGTATAATCTTTTTTCAGCTCAGCGATCAGCTCTTCGACGCGCATCGTGGCGATTGGATCCAAAGCGGAGGTGGATTCGTCCATCAGGATCACTTCCGGGTGGACGGCCACGACGCGGGCAATGCATAACCGCTGCTGCTGGCCGAGGGAAAGCCCCAGCGCATCGGACCGCAGGTCATCCTTGACCTCATCCCACAGCGCTGCGGCCCGCAGGGAATTCTCCACCACTTCATCCAGGTTCACATCCAGGCCCATCACGCGCGGACCGAACGCCACGTTATCATAAATGGACTGTGGAAACGGGTTCGGCTTTTGGAAGACCATCCCCACCCGCTGGCGGAGGGTGACCACGTCCATGTCAGGGTCGTAGATGTTCTTTCCGTTCAAATGGATTTTGCCCTCCACACGTGTGCCGGCGATGGTGTCATTCATGCGGTTCAGGCAGCGCAAAAAGGTGGACTTGCCACAGCCCGAAGGCCCGATCAGAGCCGTGACCTTGCGGGGCTGGATCTCCAGGTTAATATTGGAAAGCGCTTTGGTGGGACCGTAGAAAAAGTCAAGGGTTTCGACTGAAAAAGCGGAGTCTGTTGGAGGCATGGGTCGATTTTATCATGCTGAAACCGCAAAAACTTTCGACTATAATTCAGCGCGATGAAACGACTACGCATACTCGCCTTGCTGCTTTCCACACTTCTTCTGAGTACATCATGCGGTCCCGCTTCTCAGGCGGAGACCGCATCTGATTCACCCACAGCGTACATCGAGAACAAGGGGTCCGATACGATCGTCAACCTGGCGCTTGCCTGGGCAGAGCGCTATCAAAGCCTGCACCCGGAGATCCGCATATCGGTCACCGGTGGCGGGTCCGGGACGGGGATCGCCTCTTTGATCAACGGCACCGTGGATCTGGCCAATGCCTCCCGCCAGATCAAGGCGGAGGAAGTTGAGGATGCCCAGTCCAACGGTATAGAACCCGTGGAGCACATTATCGCACGCGATGCGATCGCGGTCATTGTAAACCCCGAAAACCCGGTTAATGAATTGACACTCAAGCAGATTTCAGATATTTATAGCGGGAAGATCAACAACTGGTCCGAGCTGGGCGGTGATGACCGGCCGATCGTGCGCCTCTCGCGCGAGACCAACTCCGGCACGCATGTCTATTTCCTGGAGACCGTTCTGCGCCTGGGGAACAGCGACGATAAAACCCTGTTTGCTACCAACACCCTCCTGCTGCCTTCGTCGGAGGGAATCGTTGCAGAGGTGCGGCAGAACCCGAACGCGATCGGGTATGACGGCCTGGGATATGTTCCGCATGACCTGAAGATGATTGCGATTGCGGAAGAGGAAGGCGGCGCCTATGTCCTGCCCTCGATTCCCACGGTGAACGATAAGACCTATCCTATTGCGCGCGATCTTTATATGTACACGGATGGCGAGCCGACGGGCATCGTCAAGGAGTATCTCGACTGGATTCTTTCCGACGAAGCCCAGGAGATCGTTGCCGAGCTGGGATTTGTACCGGCAATCGAAGACTGATGACGCTTTCCCTTTGTGCAACGGAGACCTATGGAAAAATCGCTACGCTGGCCTGAATTCATCATCACCCGCCTGATCAAGGCCTCCGGCTATTCTGCCATCCTGTTTGTGGCGTTGATCTTTTTCTTTCTGATCCGTGAAGGACTGCCGACCTTCGGAGAAGTCGATCTTCAGACATTGTTCAGCAGCCGCTGGTATCCGATCGAGAGTTACTACGGCATCCTTCCACTGATCACCGGCTCGATCATCATCACCTTCGGCGCGGCGCTGATCGCCGTCCCTTTTGGGATCGGGACCGCCGTCTATATTTCCGAGATCGCACCCCGCTGGGTACGTGAGATCCTCAAGCCTCTGGTTGAGCTCCTGGGCGGACTGCCTTCTGTGGTGCTGGGATTTCTGGGGATCCTGGTCCTCTCTCCGTATTTACGTGTCCTTCTGGACCTCCCGACCGGTCTGACCGCCCTGGCCGGATCCCTGCTCCTGGGCGGGATCGCCGTGCCGACGGTAGTGTCCGTGGCAGAGGATGCGCTCGACGCCGTGCCGCGTGCCTACCGTGAAGGAGCCTGGGCGCTGGGGGCGACGCGCTGGCAGACCATCTGGCGCGTGACCCTGCCTGCAGCCAAATCCGGCGTATTGACTGCCATCATGCTGGGCGTGGGCCGCGCCATCGGCGAAACGATGACGGTAATGATGGTCACAGGCAATGCACCTGTGCTGGCGCTCACGCTTGGCAGCCTCTTTTCCCCGGTCCGGACGATGACCGCCACCATTGCGGCCGAGATGGGCGAAGTGGCGAACGGCAGCACCCATTATCACGTGCTGTTCTTCATCGGCATGGTTCTGTTCATGATTTCACTGGGGGTTAATATCGCCGCCTCCTCGGTTGTCTTTCGGGCCAAGAAGCGGGCGGAGAGGATCCTGTCATGAAGAATATCCTCGCCCGGAACCGCCACCTGACCCAGCGCCTGGGTTTTACTCTTATCACGTTGATGGCCTTTGCGACCGTAATACCCATTGTGGCTGTTGTCATCTACATTCTGATCCAGGGCGTACCGGCCATCTCCTTTGAATTCCTGACCGGTTTTCCCCGTGATGGCATGCGTGCTGGCGGGATCCTGCCCGCCATCGTGGGAACGATCTACCTCACCATCGGCACAGCGATCTTCTCGGTCCCGCTGGGGATCGCAGCGGCCATCTATCTTTCGGAATACTCGTCTGACACCCCACTAACACGCACCATCCGCATTGCGATCATCAATCTGGCGGGGATTCCCTCGGTTGTGTACGGTCTGTTCGGCCTGGGACTGTTCGTCCTCTTTTTGAATTTCGGGACCTCCATCCTGGCTGCCTCCTTAACGCTTTCGATCATGACCCTGCCTGTCATCATCAGCACGGCGGAGGAGGCCTTACGCGCCGTCCCACAGGCATTCCGCACGGTGAGCATTTCGCTGGGCGCCACTCGCTGGCAGACTATTCGCCGTATTGTAGTGAAGGAGGCGCTGCCGGGAATTCTGACAGGGGTCATTCTGGGCCTGGAACGCGCGGCGGGTGAGACCGCTCCGATCCTCTTTACGGGTGCGGCGTTCTTCCTGCCCCGCCTTCCCGGCTCACCGTTCGATGCGACCATGGCGCTGCCATATCATCTCTTTGTCATCTCGACCCAGGTGCCTGAAATGCCGATCCAGATCCAGTATGGGACGGCCCTGGTCCTGCTTGTGTTCGTATTGTCCATGAACCTGATCGCGACTGTGATCCGCTCGCGGGCAAGGGCGAAACGTCAATGGTAGATAAGATCATCGTCCAAAATCTATCCCTGCAATACTCCGACGGTACCGAGTCGCTGCGTGATGTCAGTCTAAACATTCGCAAGGAAGCAGTAACCGTCCTCTTCGGCCCGGCGGACGGCGGTAAATCAACACTGCTGCGCTGCCTGAACCGGTTGAATGATCTTACAGAGGTCAAGACCGCCTCCGGGCAGATCCTGATCGATGGCGTAAACGTTCTCGACCCCAAGCTGGATGTGATTGCCCTGCGGCGCAAGGTGGGCATGGTCTTTGCCCGTCCAGTTGTTCTGCCGATGAGCATTCGCGAGAATCTCACCTACGGCCTGGAGCTGGCCGGGGAAAAACGCCGCGCCAAGCTGGACGAGGCAGTCGAGCGAAGCCTGAAGCTGGCAGCCATCTGGGAGGAAGTCAAGGACCGCCTGGATTCGCCGGCCATCGCCCTCTCCGGGGGACAGCAGCAGCGCGTCTGCCTGGCACGTGTCCTGGCTTTGCAGCCCGAAGTCATCCTGCTCGACGAACCGACATCGGGCCTGGATCCCATCTCCACCGGCAAGGTCGAATCGGCTTTGCAGGAGCTGAAGAAGGAATATACGATCATCCTCGTGCCCCACTCGGTCCAGCAGGCAGCCCGTACTGCCGACTATGCCGCGTTCTTCCTTCAGGGTGAACTGGTCGAATACGGGGACGGCAAGATGATGTTTACCACGCCACATGACAAGCGTACGGAGGACTATATCACCGGGCGATTTGGATGAAATCAGCCTTCGCAAAGCTTTTATAAGGAAGCATTCTATGGGTAACCCCTACGATGTACTCTTCGAACCGGTTCGGATCGGTCCCGTGACCGCTCCGAACCGGTTTTATCAGGTGCCGCACTGCAACGGGTTCGGCCACCGTATGCCGCAGGGACTGGCGCGCATGCGCGGCATTAAAGCGGAGGGCGGCTGGGGGGTAGTCTGCACGGAGGAAGTAGAGATCCATCATTCGAGTGACCTGTCTCCTTATTTCGAAGGACGCCTATGGGATGATAGCGATATACCCGCCCTGGCATTGATGGCGGAGGCTGTCCATAGGCACGGATCGCTGGCAGGGATCGAGCTGGTCTACAACGGCTTCGACGCGCCGAACCTGTACTCGCGGGTTCCGTCACTGGCGCCGGTCTCGATGGGGACGATCGGCGGCTCAGGTTATGACCCGGTCCAGACCCGGCGCATGGACAAGGAGGATATCCGCAACCTTCGCCGATGGCACCGTGCTGCGGCCCTGCGCGCCAAACGGGCCGGGTTCGATATTGTCTATTGTTATGCAGCCCATGGGATGACCGCCGCGATCCAGTTCATCCTCAAGCGCTTCAACGACCGTAGTGATGAATACGGCGGCAGTCTGGAGAACCGTGTCCGCCTGTTCCGTGAGCTGATCGAGGATACAAAGGAGGCGGTCGGTGATATGTGCGCGGTGGCCGTCCGTTTTGCAGTGGATGAGCTCATGGGCAAAGAGGGAATCAGCCACCAAGGCGAGGCCTATGATGTGGTGGCCATGCTCGCCGAGCTGCCCGACCTGTGGGACGTGAATATCAGCAACTGGAGCAATGATTCGGTCACTTCCCGTTTTGGCGGCGAGGGGCACCAGGAAAACTATATTTCCTTTGTCAAAGGGTTGACGACCAAACCGGTTGTCGGTGTGGGGCGATATACATCCCCTGATACGATGGTATCTGCAATTAGACGCGGCATCCTCGATATGATCGGCGCAGCCCGGCCTTCGATCGCCGATCCGTTCCTGCCGACCAAGATCAAAGAGGGGCGCATTGAGGACATTCGCGAGTGCATTGGTTGCAATATTTGCGTGACGGGCGACACGCGTTTTATCCCCATCCGCTGCACCCAGAACCCGACGATGGGTGAGGAATGGCGGCGCGACTGGCATCCCGAGAAGATCGCGCCGAAGAAAAGCTCTCAGGAAATCATGGTCATCGGCGCGGGACCTGCGGGACTCGAGGCAGCACGGGCCCTGGGCCAGCGCGGGTATGAGGTCACCCTGCTCGAGGCGCGCAAGGAACCGGGCGGGCGCGTGCTGCGGGAATCCGCTTTACCGGGGCTGAACGAATGGCGCCGCGTCATGGACTGGCGATTGACTCAAATACGCAAGATGAAGAACGTTGCTGTCTATCCATCCAGCCCGATGACAGCAGGTAATATCCTCGAAACGGGCACGCAAAATATTATGCTGGCTACAGGTGCAACCTGGCGACGCGATGGCATGGGCCGCACCCTGCGAAAGCCAATCCCTGGATATCAGTTACAGAATGTTTTTAGCCCCGATGATCTGATGGACAATTTGGAGTCAGGCGGCTTGCCAAAATCGCCTGCGCTCCAGAATATTGTTATTTACGACGATGACCATTACTATATAGGGGGTGTGCTGGCAGAGTTGCTTGCATCCAAAGGATTCAGCGTTTCTCTTGTCACACCCGCACCTCTTGTTTCGTATTGGACACAATATACGCTGGAGCAGGAGCGTATCCAGCACAAGCTGATGAAGCTCGGGGTGAGGCTGTATCCGCAGACAGTGTTGACCCAAATTGAGAATGACTGCATACGGATAGCAAGCACCATTTCAGGAAGTGAAAACGAGCTTTCTCGCGATGGGGTCGTTTTGGCCAGCGACCGGATCTCAAACGATTTGCTTTACTACGAACTTAAGCCTGCTCTTGTTGAGGGTAAAATTAAATCCCTGCGTCTGATCGGCGATGCCGAAGCGCCAAATATCATTGCCCAGGCCGTATTTTCCGGGCACCTGGCAGCGAGAGAATTCGAGGAAGAAAAAGCAGAGGGAACACCGTTCAAGGTAGAGAGAACTATATAAAAAATTTGAGCTGCCCGGCCCTGCAAATTTTTTACCACACTCGTTCCAGGTTTGGGTTGTCGAGCGGCGTGCGGCCGACCTTGGCCATATCGATCCATTCACCGTGAACTCTGACGCGAACCACGTCACCGGTGAAGTCAGTGACCGTGCCGCCGTTGTTGTTGAACAGCCACGAGCCGACCGCGTAAATATCCACCGGGACTCCGAGCTTTTCGAACTTGCGGATCTTTTCCGGGTTGAACCCGCCCGAAACCACGATCTTGACATTACGGCAATACTCACGCGCTGTCTCTCTCCAGGAGGTGGGCAGGTCCCAGGATTCGGAGGCCGCGTCGAGTGCGCGGCGGACGTTGAAAACGAGACGCGGGTTGACGCCCAGGTCCAGGGCAGGATCGCCCAGGGGCTCGACGGACACATCCCTCACGCTCCCACTGGTATCCAGCCGTACGCCGTAGAGCACATATTTGGCGGCTTCGGTTTCATTCCCTTGATCACATAATTCCCTGTATCGGGTGAACATCGCTTCCAGTACCCGGAGCGTGTCCTTGATCGAGTCGTTATTGAAATCCACCAGGGCAATGCGCGGGATGGGGGCAGGCAGAATACGGCTGAACTGCATCATCGCCTCGGCCGTATCACCCATAAACGAGGCGATGGCCGCGTGGGCCACTGTCCCGCCGCCCGCGCCTCCCCACCAGTCACCCTGGGCGTCCGTCGAGACGAACGAGCCGATCTGCTGCGAAAAATCCATGTTGAAGCGCTGGATGGCGATGTTGTAGGCATACCCGTCCGAGGCCTGGACCTCGTGCAGGTCGAAGCGCGCCGGGAAGAACAGGACCGGTTTGCCGCGGGCTGCCATCAGGGTCTCATACACGTTCGTCGCCACGCGGCTGGAGCGGGTCAGCACGCCGAGCGTGGGCGTCTCGAGCAGGGCAAAGTCGCGGTACCGCCCGCGGACCTTGATCACCGCCTCGGCGTTCAGCGGATTCCCGTCCGACTTGACCACCGTCCCATCGTGGACCGCCCACACTTCCAGCTGATCGGCCGTATCGATAAATTCGTCCCCCTGCCAGTACCCCGTGCAGTGCCGGAGCATCTCCAGCGATTTATCCACGCCCACCACAACAGTGTTTCCCACCCGGCGTGTGAACCATTGCATTTCCACCTCTATATCACCCACGGCGATATTCTGTGACGAAACATCTGCCGGCAAATTGTGATGCTCGCCAGAATAGTGATAGCCCTCCGAAGCCAGGGTGATCAGCATGCGACCGATGTTCTCAAAATACTTGTCGGAGTACCAGCCGCGGCGCATGCGCTCGATGTCGAGCTTGAAGGTTTCGTTGGTCAGTCGTATGTTATCGAAGATGGACATAGGTTTTCGATTTTAGATTTACGATTGAGTGTTGAGTTCAGCAATCGATGTGGACGATTGAATGATATTCATCCCTGCGGCTGCAAACCGTTCATAGGCTGCATCGGCCGCATCGGTGTGATCCACCACGCCGGGAACCACCACGGGAGAGGTACAGTCCTCCAGCAAATAAATCTTTTTCGCCAGCTGAGGATCGACACGCATAATATCGTCGAGCAGGTCGGAGACCGTCCAGGCAACGCAGTGGCTTTTTGCCTGTCCGGCAACGATCACCCGGTCGAATTCCTGCAGTTTCTGGATGAATCGGTTGTCATGCATGCCCAGTGTTTCGTCCATGGGACCGGTCAGCACCTCTGGACCGATGACCGAATAATTTTCGGTGAAGGGAGTGTCGCCTTTGGTGACAATGTCGGTCTGGGCAATCCTGGCCACCGAGTGAAAAAAGAGAGCCTCTCCGACAGAAGACACCAGAGCGTGGCCAATCCCGCCCAGCATGGCATGATAGGGCCAGATGGTGAGCGCATATTTCCCACTCTTCTTCAGTTCCTCAGCATAATGGAGCATCATCTGCTGGCCGTATTCAGGAGCGATCCCGAATTGGGATGCCAGGGCCGGATTAAACATCCATCTGCCCGCCTTTAATTCATCACTGTGGATGTCGGTATAGGGCGCCGGGTGGTTGCCTTCTCTATCCACAAAGAAGATCGCATGGAAAAGCTGCATGGCCAGGTGTGTATCAAGGGTTGCAGTGATGTGGGTGATGTCACCCAGGTTGCGATAGATAAATTCGCACAGGCGCGTGTTGTCCTCCACAGCGCCGCGTCCGCTTCGGCCGCCTACATAAAGCTCAAAATCAGGGATGCAGAAGGTGTTCTGCACATCGATCAGCATCAGCCAGTTCCTGGCTGAATCGGAGGAGGCCGGTTGAAGCCCATGCTGGCGGGCCCAGTCGCGAGCCTGGCGGGCGCGCTCTTCATAGGGAATCCGCCAGACAGTGCCGACGGTATCGGGATTGAAAAATTCAGGTATGGGTAGATTCATCTTATGTATTCCACATAAATTATTTTCATTGTAGCCACGCTCAATTTTATGTCAAGTGTATCACCCGTGGTTGACTTTTTTGGCTGAAACCTTTACACTTCGGAGAGCGTCTGAATGACGAAGAATTCCCGAATCGATGGGTCCGGGATTTTCAGAGGTCGAACTGCCAGGCAGGAAGAAAAAACGGTTGCTTTGAAGGAGAATTCATGACGTCACAATACCAGCTCATCATGCGATCCGGCCCCACGCCAGGCGCAGCCTTCATGCTGGAGGGCGATCAGATCACGATCGGCCGCGATCCCACCAATGGAATCACGATCAATGATGCTGAAATATCTCGCCGGCACGCCCGGCTCACCTTCCAAGGGGGCAAGCATATCCTGGAAGACCTCGGCTCAACCAATGGGACGTTCGTCAACGGCCAGCGGCTGGCGGGTCCGCGGATTCTGAAGCCGGGAGAGGTTATCTCCTTTGGCGAACAGATCGTGCTGGTCTACGAGACCACCGTTTTCGATGCCGGCGCCACCGTTGTCTCTCCTCGTGCGGCAGCCGTGCCGTCCATTTCAAGGCCCGTTCCGCAACCCCCTCCTCCGCCTGTGGAGTATGCCGGGAGCGTTCCGGCCAGCCCGGTCACCACAACCGAATACATCGAAAAGCGGACCATTAATCCACTGGGCATCGCCATCGGCGTAGGTGCCGTGATGTTCCTGTGCATGTGCGGCCTGTTCTTCTGGTGGGTAGATGCCACCTTCCGCTGGTGTGTTTTCTTCCCCTTCCTGAGCGGCTGCCCGTAGAGTTCATGGGATACCCCGCGAGTGAAAAGGCTCGCGGGGTGTTTTTATTTAACGGATCCATCCGCTCGTGTGTTCTTTTGTGAATGCCCTTATGCCCGGTTTTTTCTCGATTACCTAATATTTCATAAGACAAGCGGTAGAATAGGGCTACCCGGAGAAATTCGTATGCAGGAAAAAACAATCACTTCGCCACGCTGGAGTTCCACCACCAAGCTTCTGGTAGGCCTGGTCATCATTGGTATTATTGCGTTTTTAGTCTCCCGATTCCAGAGCCTGATCCCTCCGCTGCTGATGATCTTTATCATTGCCTACCTGTTCCATCCCCTGACGGCGCTCATCGCGAACGGCCTGGGCATTTCCTGGAAGGCCGCGGTCAACATCCTCTATATTATCATTTTCATCAGCCTGCTTGGCTTACTGACTGTTGGAGGCATTGGGCTGGTCCAGCAGGTCCAGAGCCTGATCATCCAGATCCAGGACATCGTGGCCAACCTGCCCAGCCTGCTCGAAAACCTGTCGGGGCAGGTGTTCCGGTTAGGGCCCCTGGAGCTGGATTTGAGCACCGTGGAGTTGGAAGCCATTACGAATCAGCTGCTTTCCTTCATCCAGCCGCTGCTTGGCAGGACGGGCAACCTGGTGGGTGCCGTTGCCGGTGGCGCCGCAGAGGTCTTTGGCTGGACTTTCTTTATCCTGATCGTCTCATATTTTGTCATGAGTGAAAGCAACGGGCTGAGAGGCGACCTGATCCGCATCGAGCTGCCCGGGTACTCAGAAGATTTGCGACGGCTGGGGAAGGAATTAAGCCGGATCTGGAACGGCTTCCTGCGCGGACAGATTATCATTTTTTTCCTGTCATTCTTCATCTATGTTGTCCTGCTCTCGATATTGGGAGTACGATATGCTCTCGGGCTGGCGCTGATGGCCGGGCTGGCACGCTTCCTGCCCTATATCGGTCCCGCTATCACCTGGATCGTGATGGCACTGGTCACATTCTTT
>DATAKV010000746.1:0-5630 GCA_036261375.1 Anaerolineales bacterium | reverse complement strand
GGAAGGAGAATGTGATTTATTTATGATTATTCTTCTTCCTGCCCAAATTAAAATTGCCCCTCCCCCAATTGCGCTCGCCTGCCCCGCAGTGCTTTTTTGCGGGGTCAATTGGGGAAGGTTAGGAAGGGGATCGAACGATGTTATGAAGGATATCGGCAGCGTGATCCGTGCTATCATTCAGGCGATGGATCCCGCACAGCATCTGTAAATAAATTATGCAAGAAATACCTGGAATATTCCCCACGTCACAGCCGGACGCCCGGAGCTTCGATTTCTTCTTTGACAGGCTGGATGCCAGCCTGCGCAAGGGACGAGGCCTGTCCCTGTTCCAGGCGGATGTGGGCTGGGTGACGAACTTCTCCGAAGCGTGCCGGCGCAGGGGGCTGGCGCCGTTCACGATCCACGTCTCGGCTATCCAGAACGGATCGGCATCCGTAGCGGCCTGGACGGCATCGGCAGCACCACCGTTCGCAGTGCTGGTCCAGGACGTTGCCTATGCCGATTTCGTCGACCTGGGAGAGCTGATCGCCGACCGGCTGGTCTTCCCGCTCTGGTTCCGGCGTATCCCGGTCTGCTTTTTCTCGTGGCCGGGGCGCGAGGCCTACGACGCCAACCCGATGAAGGGCCAGGACCTGCACCAGGATTTCCCCCGCGTGATCCGCGGGCTGCTGGCCGAGCAGGCTCTGACGCTCCTGGAACGATCCAATTACCAGCTCGCCTCGCCCGAGCTGTTCGTAGACCCCGGCAGGCCGCCGGTCCTTTTCACGCCGATAGAAGAGAAGATGCGGGCGGCACTGGAAGCGCATGAGCTGCCGTACCAGCCGCAGGTGCGCCTGGGCCGCCAGATCGTCGATTTCCTGGTGAGCGTGGGGAGCGGCAAGGTCGTCGTCGAATGCGAGAGCAAAGCCCATCACGAGACGCTCAAAGCCCCCGAGCAGGGCAAGTCCCTGACACTGGCGGGCTACCCGGTCTGCCGGTTCTCCGGCGCGGAGATCGAAGCCGATATCGAACAATGCATCCGGGCGGTGCGGGAAGCCGTCCAGTACAGGACACTGCCCGCCTACAAGATGGATACGGACCTGGACCCAAGCCAGCAGGGGGCAGTCGATACGCTCAGCGGGCCGATCCGGGTGCTGGCCCCGGCCGGCTCCGGCAAGACCAAGACCCTGGTGAACCGGGTCCTGCACCTGCTCAACCAGGGGATCGCCGCCGATCGGATCCTGGCGCTGGCCTTCAACACAAAAGCCCGGGAGGAGATGCAGGACCGCCTCGAGCGCCGCGGTGTCGAAGGCGTGGAGGTGCGCACCTTTCATTCGTTTGGCTATGAGATCGTCCGGGAGGGGCTGGGCTGGAGTTTCAGCTCCGCGCACAGGAAGACGGCCAGGGAGCTGATGAAGTCCGCCATCCAGGAGCATACCGAGCTGCCGGCCCTGCGCAACCAGGACCCGCTGGATACCTTCCTGGCCGGGCTGCGCAAAGCCAAGATGGAGCTGCCGGCACTTTCCACCGTCACGGTCGAATATGGGGACAAGCTCTACCCGCTCGAGCCGATCTTCCACTCCTATGTGAAGAAACAGATGAGTCATAACTTCCTGGACTTCGACGATATGATCTACCTGTCCGTGCGCCTGCTGCTGCAGAACAGCACCCTGCGCCGCCAGTACCAGTCCCGCTTCGAGTTCGTGCTGGTGGACGAGTTCCAGGACCTGAACGAAGCCCAATTACTGCTGCTGCAGATTATCGGCCTGCCGGAGAATAACATCTTCGCCGTCGGCGACGATGACCAGATGATCTACGGCTTCCGGGGCGCGGATGTGCGCCACATCCTCGAGTTCGAGAAGCGCTTCCCGGTCGCCTCCACGCACCTGCTGAACACCAACTACCGCTCGAGCCGGATGATCGTCCGGCATGCCGGCTGGCTGATCCGCCACAACACAGACAGGGTCCGCAAGGACATCCAACCCCGGCGGGATGCACAGCCGGGCCGCTTCGATGTGGCGGGACACACTTCCTTGCTCGAGCAGGCCGCCTTCGCCGGAAAATGGCTGGCAGAGCACAAGAAACAGAACCACTTGAACTGGCGGGACTACGCCGTCCTGTTCCGCACCAACGCCGACCAGTTCCCTGTGGCTGCCGTGCTGGATGCGCTGGGCATCCCCCACTCGCCTGCCGACAGCGGCCTGCTTTTCCAATCCGCGGTCGGGGTGGACCTGTATTCCTACCTGCAGGTGCTGCTGTTCCCGAAGGAGGCCAGAGCATCGGACTTCGAGCGCATCCTCAAGCGGCCCAACAAGTACCTCACCAACCAGCTGATCGCCCAGGCGAAGGACTGGGATTCCTTTGTAGGTCTGCCCCAGCTTCCGAATCTGCGCGAGTGGGAGCGCGAGAAGCTGGCGGAGTTCGTGGCCGGGGTCGAGAGCCTCTCGCAGGCGGCGCGGCCGGGTGAGATCGGCGCCGCGAACTTCCTGCAAAGGCTAAAGACCGAACTGGGCCTGGCGGAGTTCTACCGGGAGCAGGCGCGGCTCTCCGACGACCTGGACCAGGCCAGCGATGAAGGTTTGCTGGAGGTCATCACAGCAATGGCAGGCCGCTACAAAACGCCATTGGAGTTCTTCCAGTCCCTGTCCAAATCGATGAGGGACCGGGAAGGCCAGGCCGAGAAAGTCGGTGAGGATGGCAAGCCCGAACGGGAAGAGCCGGGGGACAACCGGGTCTTTTTGAGCACGATCCACAGGTCCAAGGGCAAGGAATTTCGCAACGTGGTCTACTTCAACCTCAGCCAGGCCGGCGCGGACATGAAGCAGACGGCCTTCGTCGAAGAGGAGCGGCGGGTGGCTTATGTCGGCGCGACACGGGCGAAGGACGATCTGTTGATAACATTTGCCTCCACGAAGCCATCCCCTTTCCTGAGCGAGATCGCCCTCAACCCGAATTACAAAGAGCTGGAAGGCCCGGACCTGGGACGCAAGTTTACGACCTGCCAGCTGCAGCTGGAACGGGCCAGGGTGGTGCTGAAACAGCTCGAAGCGAAGAAGCAGGATCGGATCGCCCGCTTCCGCGAACTGACGAAGATGCAAGCCGGCCGGCGGCCCGCCTGGCAGCAGTGGCTGCTCGACAAGATCCAGCTCTGGCGGGTCGACCGGGCGATGAAAGGGATCGAAGGCCTCGAGCAGCAGATCAAAACCCAACGGGAAGAGACGATCGCCCGCCTGGAAGCGGAGCTGAAGGCGATGGAGGAAGAGGATAAGATGCGCTCTGCGCTGCTCGGAAAGGGGCTGCGGCAAACTCCACCGGGCAGCCTGCCGGTCAATCCCAAAGAAACGCCGGGCGGTCCCTAAAGGGCTGCTTCGCGATCCACGCGGCGCCTATCAGGGCCGGTCCATGTATTGACAATACGCTGCCGCTTTGCGAGAGGGGTGCTACAATTCCAGCCAGGTACACATCATGCTAAAAACCAAACCTTTCGAAATCTTCGCCGTGCAGTACGGGATCTCCAGGGAGAGCGCCAAGTATTTCCTGGTCCGGGTCCAGAAGAGCTTCAAGACCGAGAAGCCGCCGCATCCCTTGATCCTCGAGTTCATGAACGAGCAGAAGTACGAGTCGCTGCCCGAGCCGTACCAGGTGGCGGCGCGAATGCATGAACACGGCGTCTGGGTCCACCCGATGAACGCCGAGCCTCCGCGCCCCGTCGATGAAGAGGATCCCTATCCTGAATAAATACCGTGGTAGAGTCAAACGGCGGCTCACTTCGCCGTGTGGGGGCTCCAGGGGGACGGTACACCTATCTTCGTTTTACGAGAGGAATTCGCCCATGAGCGATAACACCAAGATACTGGTTCGAAATGCCAGGGAGCAGGATATCCCGGCGGTCCTGGAAATCGAGGCGGAGACTGCCTCACAGACCGCGACAGCGCAGGAAGGGTTCCAGCAGCGGATGAGGGTCTTCCCGAACGGTTTTATCATCCTGGTCGCCGATAATGAGATTGCAGGCTTTGGCTGTTCGGAAAAGTGGCTGGACGAGCACGAGCAGCAGCCGGATCTGACCCCCATGGCAACTCACCAGCCGGATGGAAGGATCTTCTTCATCACGGCCCTGGCGGTCAAAAAGAAATTCCAGGGTAGAGGCTATCGATCCGTCCTCCTGGAGAAGCTGATCGAAACGGCCCACCTGGAAGGCTGCAGGAAAGTCATGCTGGAAACCGCTCGAGACCAGGATCTGTATCTGGAGCGAGGTTTTAAGACCGTCCAGAATCGTAACGAACATGGAAAGTCCCTGGATAGGATGGCGCTCGACCTAGCATTCATCAGCCGGATACCCTAATCACTTTTGCGTCATTATAGAATTACTTATGAATAGTGAGTATGAGATTGCATACCTAAAGGTACGCTTCGCGGTCGTCGGGCTAACGGCCTCCTCGCAACCCTGGAAAAAGCAGCCGGGGCATTGACGGAATAATAGTGTTTTTAGGAGAAGTAAACTATTTCTTAAGATAGATCCATGAAAACGATACGGGGTTTTCTGCGATGATCCATGAAGTGGCCTGCGCACTTATTGTTCGCTCTCAGAGGATCCTGCTGGGTCTGCGGTCCGCAACCCGGGCGTTCTACCCAGGAGTCTGGGATGTTTTTGGCGGGCATGTGGAGCCCGGCGAGCAGCACGAGCAGACGATGGTCCGGGAACTACGTGAGGAATTGGGGATTACGCCGACGCAGTGGACCTTCCTGGAGACGATACAACTCTCTCCCCTCGCAGTTCCCGACCGATTGATCCTGCATTTTTATCACGTCACAGAGTGGACCGGGACGCCGGCCAACCTGCAGCTTGAGGAGCACAGCACCATTGGCTGGTTCTCCCTCGAGGAGGCCAGCCAGGCACCCCTCGCAGACACCGGGTACCTGGCGCTTTTTGAGCGCGTCCTGGCTTCCGATCCTGGGAGATAGCAGCCAGAGAACTTCGAGAAAAAGCCATTGAATCATTTACAGGTTGAGGGGTAAAATCCGCAGTAGCGCAGAGTAACGATTACGTTCAACCCAACCAAGGAGAACCCCATGGCTAATAGCGGAAGTAAGGATAAAGGAAATAAGGAACAAAAGAAGAAGCCCAAACATAACCTGAAGGAAAAACGGAAACTGAAACAGGAAAAGCTCCAGAAGAAGAATCCCTTCTCCACCGGTTAATTCACGCCGGCTTCGACCCGCCCTTTCCCAGATTCGAAAACGGGTCTGGGAAAGGGCTGTATCTATGAAATTTCCAAGACGCTTTATTCTATAAGCCTGGCCCGGGAGTTGGACAGCGCGCCAACTGAACCGGGCTTTCACGGGCGAGCCCTAATGACTGCCTCTCAACCCAACAATCCCCTGCACGGAATTACACTGGAAACGATTGTCACCAGCCTGGTCCAGCAGTATGGCTGGGCCGGGCTGGGAACGCGCATCCCCATCAAATGTTTTACAGAGAACCCCAGCATCAAATCCAGCTTAACGTTCTTACGTCGTACTCCCTGGGCTCGAAAGAAAGTGGAAGATCTGTATTTGAGGTCCCTTGCGAAGTAAACAGGACAGTCATGATCTCGAGGATCGACGTGCTGTCGAAGGATACGATGCGTACGCGATCCCCGGAGAACACTTTA
>DATAKV010000736.1:0-7003 GCA_036261375.1 Anaerolineales bacterium | reverse complement strand
CAGCTCATCCCGCCCGGCGACCGGGACGCGCGTCTCCAGGTCACCCCCAGCGATCTTCTCCGCTGCCTCCTTTAGCGACTGGATGCGCTCGGTGACAGTGGTGGAGAAGAAATAGCCCAGGATCATGGCGATCCCACCGGCAAACAGGAGCAGGACAATGGCCAGCAGCAGGTCATGCGGGCTGGCGAACATCAGCTGCGCCGAGAACCATACGTTGAAGAACGTGAGAACACTGGCCAGGGCATATCCCCCCAGCAGGGTCCAGCGCAGCGTCGGTGAGAGGTTGATCCAGCCGAAGCGGTAGGCGGCATAACCCGCCAGCGCCGAGACAAAGGCAGTGATGCTCAAAAACAAAGCCATCAGGGCCAGCTCGCCCGATGGTGGAGCCATTAATAGCTTGAAGATACCCAGCGAGACCAGGACGATCAGCAGGGTACCCATCAGGAGGCGGGCCGGCATGGAGAGTTGGTTGGTAAATGATCTCATAGAAGGCTTGCCACCCAGACACGGAGAACCAGGGAAGAACTCAGTGACTCTGCATCTGTGGCCAACTTCACGGTTCGAATTTGTAACCGACGCCCCACACGGTCAACAGGCGGGTGGGGTTGGATGGATCGTTCTCGAGCTTCTCGCGCAGCCGCCGCACGTGGACGGTGACCGTGCCGGGGTCGATGTACTGTGCGCCGCCCCAGACCCGGTCGAGAAGCTGCTCGCGGGTAAAGACCTGGCGTGGATGCCTGGCCAGCAGGTAGAGCATATCGAACTCCCTGGCAGTCAGCTCGACCTCTGCATCCATGACTTTGACTACCCGGCTGCGCGGGTCGACGCTCAGACCATCGAAGGACAGCTCGCGCTCGTTTCCGTTCTCAGCCTCTTCCCGGCCAATGCGCCGCAGGACTGCACGGACGCGGCTGACCAGTTCCTGCGGGCTGAACGGCTTGACCACATAATCGTCGGCACCCATTTCGAGCCCGGCGATCCGGTCGATCTCTTCGCGGCGCGCCGTCAGCATGATGATCGGCACATTGGACCGGTCCCGCAGCCAGCGGGTAAGCGACAGGCCGTCCATTTGCGGGAGCATCAGGTCGAGAATCACGAAATCGGGCGTCTGTTTTTCATAGAGAGTGATGGCCTGCCTCCCATCCGAGGCGATCTGCACCTGGAAGCCGGCGCGTTTGAGATACAGGCTCACCACCTCGGCGATGCTGGCTTCATCCTCCACGACCAGGATGCGGGTTTCGTCCATGCGTTAAATCATACCCCAATGGGATGGAGATTGGCAGGAATGTTCAGAGATTCGTAAGGATTCCTGATCCCCCGACCGGATGCATTAGCCTGCGACACCCCGATGCGTATCCAGAGGGTCATAGACCTGGATGTAATCGCGCCCGGCTTTTTTGGCAGCGTACATCGCCCGATCCGCGGCCCGCAGCAGGGATTCGCGGTCTTCGCCGCTGGCCGGGTAGCAGGCAATTCCCATCGAGATGGTGATCTTCAGGTTGTAGCCATCGTAGGGAACATTGAGTGAGTTGAGTGTGATCCGCAGTTCCTCGGCTCGGCGGAAGGCTGTACCCATCGGGATGTTGGGCATGACCACTACAAATTCCTCCCCGCCAAAGCGGCAGGCAAAGTCGCCCCGCCGGTTGCTCACCAGCAGGGTCCTGGCCAGGGCCTTAAGCACCAGATCGCCGGCTTCGTGACCGTGGGCATCGTTCATGCGCTTGAAATGATCGATATCGAGCATGATGACGCACAGGGGATAGCCTTCCCGGGCGGCGCGGGCCAGCTCGCGGTCGAGGGTTTCGTCGAGGTAGCGGCGATTGAACAGATCTGTCAGCGGATCGTGGATCGCCTGGGCGCGCAGTTTGCTCTGTAAAGTGCCGATCTCGATCAGTTGAGACTGCAGACGATCGTTGGCATAGCGCAATTTCTTTTCCACGTTCTTGTGGTCGGTCACATCGTGGAAGACCATCAGCCGCCCGCTCAGGTGCTGGCGATCGTCATAGAGCGGCGTTACGTTCAAGTCCAGGTAGCGAGGCGGAGACGTGTGAATGCGCAGAACCAGGTGAGTTTCCTGGCCGCTGATCAGGGCATCCACTCTCTTCTCCATCCATGGCTGCAGGATCTCGACAGCCGACCTGCCCAGCAGCGAGGCAGACTTGCGGGAGAGGAAGATCTCCATGGCCGGGTTGAAGTCCACAATGCGGTTCTGGCGATCCAGCACCAGGATGCCGTCGCTCATCCGCTCGATGAGACGGGTGCGCGCTACGGGGATGATATCCATGAACCGATTACGCACCACGGAATAGGTAAAGAGGATGCCCGACATCCCAAAGGAGAGAGGCGCCAGGTCGACATGGCCTGCACTGCCATAGGTTTCGTAATACATGTTCACCAGTGCCGGGATCAGCGCGGCGATCAGGACGAGGCGGTACTGGTTTTTCATCAACGGACTGGAATGCCACATGCCATTCACCAGCAGCAGCAGGCCTGCAATAATGACGAGGTAGGAATAGAATATGTTCATCGTATACCAGGGCCCGCGCTCCATCTGCAGCCAGACGAAGCCATCCTGACCCAGGAGGGCTGTCTGCTCGAAGACAAGCTGGTGGTACCTGTTGGTCCAGACCAGGAGAAGAGTGATCCCGGGATGCACCGCCAGGAGGGACAGCCTGCGGCAGGTCAGCCAGTCTTCCCGCTGGGTGAAACTTAAAGCAAAGACCAGGAACAGGGTTGGGACCGTCGCCACGCCGAGATAGGTGATATTGGGCAGGAATAGTTTTACCTGGAGAGGCAGCGACAGCCAGGTCAGGGCATAAAACCCGGACCAGATACTCATGGAGAGCAGCAAAAGGCATAACGCCAAGGAGCCCGGTACCCGGCGTCCCCAGGCGATCACCGCGGCCACCAGCGTCAGCGTGGCTGAAATAAAAAGATAAACTGCATTCATAAGGAATGGGGCTTGCATGGCTTCCCGGTACTTTCACTTCTATTGTATTCCTGATAACCCGATATGCGGCTTGCAACGTATTAACAACTATTCCTTGCAAAGTTGGTAACAAAAAGGCTCCCCTCAACCGGGGAGCCTCGTCTTCATGAAGTTTTCTATTCCTTCCCGAAGGTTTCGAGGGCGGCTTCCGTGCTTTCGTACATGGGAATATTCTGCAGGAAGCCGGTGATCCCCAGCACGTTATAGATCTGGGGTGGAGCACTGCTCAGCTTGAGATGGGCCACTTTGAACTGGTCATCCTTGGGCGTAAAGATCTGATAGACCTTCTGAAGAGCCCGCATTCCGGCGCTGGTCAGGGTATCGAGCTCACTCATATCGATCAGGAGATACCGCGCGCCGCCATCGTACGTAGTACGCGCCGCTTCGAGCAACTGCCCTTCACTCTGGGCATCCAGCCAGCCTCGCAAATGGAACACGGTCACCGGCACATCGGCCTGCATTTCTTCGGATGAGATCTTCAGGTCACTATTCATATTTTCCTCACTCTGTTGGCTTCAGTCGCTCAATATAACACAGACTGTACTGAAAGGTTGTCAGGGCAGCCGCACATACTCCGCGCCCACATAGCCGCGCTTGCCACCGGCTTCACGCACGGAGAGCCATTTATTGGCTTTACCCAGCTTGGCTTTGGCCTTTTTGGCGTCTTCCATCACAACCAGCTCCGCGCCGGCTTTGACCACCATGATCAAAGCCCCGCCCTTGGAGGGACTCTTTCGCAGTCTCAGGCCGCTCGTGCCAACTGCCTCGCTGACGACCACGGTCAGTCGTTTCTTCCCGGCAGGTGCTGGAGCGGACGGCTCTTCCGGAGAAGGCACCGGCTCGGGCGTGGACGGAGGCGTTTCCTCCTCGGGAACAGGGGCCGGTTCCGGCGCCGGGACGGGACTTGTCCCCGCTACCTGTTCCAGATACCAGGCCGCGGCGAAGCCCTCCTTGCCGCCCGGTTCACGGACGCGCAGCCATTGGCCGGTCCTGCCGATCTTTTCCGCATCCTGTTCGCGGAGCAGAAGCAGGTGTGTTCCTGCCGTGACGACGGTGATGATATTGGCCATGCTGGAGGTGTTCGTGCTCGAGCGGATATTTAGACCGGAGGTCACTTCATCCATGACACGAACATAGATTCCATCGACGGGGGCGGGTGGGGGGATGGTTGTATCCGTTGAAGGATCTACCGGTCCGCTGGCGTTCGCTGCTTCATAGAGAAGGACCTGCTGGATGGAGCGCCTCAGGGTCCGGCCCTGGCTGTAGCGCTTCATCAGGAAATCTTCCCTATCCGTGCCCGGCTTGTAGGGCCATGGATCGAGCATCAGGTAGTCGTCACCTTTGCGGGCATAGAGCAGCACGTAATGCCATTGCAGGCCGGGGTTGGGAGAGGCGTCGACACGAACGATGACCGGCTGGCCTGCCGCCAGGGATGCATCGATCTGGCCGAGCGGTGCATCGCCCGTCTCGCAGTTGATATTGGCTTTGAGCTTCACGTCCGGGTGGACCTGGCTGACCACGTTCCAGCGGATGCCGGCATTGACAAAGCCCTGCTTGTTCTTCATTTTTTGGTTGAGCGTCTTGGGGGTTTCCGCAAAGCCATGGCCACTGAGCAGCATGGCCACACTGGTCAGCGCGCAGCCGACATAGCCGATCGTGTCGCCTTTGCCGCCAAAGCCGAGGGTGTCATTCTTCCATTGCGGGTCCTGCTGGGAATGATAGACGAGCTTGAATGCCATGTTGCCTCCTGTGAGGGTACGGGCAGCGATGGGTAATTATAGACGAAAGAGGGGAGGAGAGACTAGGGAATAGAGTACAGGGGATAGAGATATGAAAAGCTTACTGGATTGACATATATTTCCCAAAAGAGGGATGCCGTCTTTATTCAAACCAAACAGCAGGCACCAGCCGCGAGACATGTAGGCCCGTGTGGGAGGGGCCTTAGGCTTCCAAGGTGTCGTGATTCGTCACTGTGAATTCCAGCTCGAGCTGGCGTCTCAGCGGCGGGATAACACAGAGTGCAGAGTTTTAGCTAGGTCTTCTTCCCGATCAGGCCGTAGACAATCATAGCAACACTCACGCCAATGACAATACCGGCGTATCTTCCGCTCAGCCGCATCAGCTCCTGAGGATCGGTGGATATCCCGGCGTTGGCCGTCATGATAAAGAAGAACGCCCCGGCCAGGATCATCAGAAGCACACCCGCACTCACAACCCGCCAATTTCTGCGACGCATAAACTCTCTCCTTCCACTCTGTGTCTGTTTTGTTGGTCTCGTCGATTAAAACCCGGGATTGTAGGGAGGGATACGTCTCTATCCACAGGAAAGGAACAAAAAGTGTTCAGTATCTCAGTGCCAGCCTCTCAGCCCTGCACTTCGAAAACCAGGATCTTCAGGATGTCGTCAAAGGTGTTTTCCAGACCATGACTCCCGTAAGGCTTGTTCAGGATCACATCGCCCGCACGGACTTCATACGCTTCGCCGTCAATGGTCATGGTGCCGAGTCCTTCGAGGATCACATAGACTTCCTCATCGTTTTCATGTGTGTGATAGCCGATCGACGTGCCGGGTGGCAGCTCGGTATAGATAACGAAGCGCAGGTTCGTACTGAAATCAGTGTCACCATACAGCAGGGCATTTTTCACCTGTCCCTTTCCCTCATGCGCGGCTCCCCAGGCGGACGGGGCACTCCGAAAATTTCGGATCATGCTTTCCTGCCTCCCGGCCGGCTGACCTGATAACAGGCCAGGATGTTCCCCGATCCCTGCCAGGTGCGGGTTTGGATGAGCTTGAGAGCTACCGGCGGCCGGCCTTCGAAGAGTGGTGTGCCCTCTCCGGCAATGATGGGAAAGAACGTCAGGTGCAGCTCATCGACCAGGTCGTTGATCAGGAGATGGTTCCAGAGCGTACGACCGGCGAACAGGAAGATCTCCCGGCCCTGCCCCTGTTTGAGGACAGCGATCTCCTGCAGCGCCTCCGCCCGCGGGACGATGCGAGTGTTGTCCCAGGGCGCCAGCTCATCGGAGCGCAGCCCATCTGAGACGACAACTTTTTCGATGGAGCGGATCAGCCCGGCGAACTCCCGGCGGATGGGCGTGGCATCCGGGTTCTCCAGCACACCGGACCAGTAGTCACGGTTGCCAAGAAAGGACTGGCGGCCGCTCAGCAGCAGCGTATCGGCGGCGCGCATCCGCTCGGTGTTGTAGTGATCGAAGTTCTCGTCGCCATGATAGTCCTCATGATAGTAGTCGAACAGCGAGCTGAGGCTCTTCTCTTTATCTTCATAATATCCATCGAGCGTGATGAAATTGCTGACGATCAGTTTGCGCATGGAGACACCCTTTTCCCGGTGAGGATTCAGGAGTTTATTTGCGTTCGGGGAGCACAATCATGCCGGGTGGCATCTCACCGAGCTGGACGAACGTTCCATCAATGGTTTTGCACCTGGGCGGCAGGGAGGTATAGATCAGGGAGGCCAAACATCGCTCGCTTTCAGCAACGAGAGGCAGAAGAGCCGGTTCAGCCTGGTGCTTGTCATCAAGTAGAACCATGCCTAGCCCGGAGGCAGTCACCACGACCAGAAGAGATAACACAGTGATCAGCCTCTTTTCAAGCTTTGAAGTGATCATGAGACCCTTTCTTTCGGATGTAAGAAGACCGCTTGTCTATCCCATTATACAACCCTCTCCCGTTATAGATAATCACAGCCGGAGGAGGCCTGCCCCAGGATGCGTCTGCTCGTGCTGTCCGGTAAGCCGCGCCCCTTCAAAGGAGGGTGCTTCGAGATCGACCGGTGGACCCGCAACAAGTGGAAATGCACATTACAATCCCAGTGATCGCTGGATGTTCTCACGTGCCTTCCGCTCATAGCGGGATCGGAACAATTCCGTGGAATAGATATGCTTCCGTTCCAGAAATTCTCTCAGCACGCTCGCCCGCCGCTCCCGAAAGACCCCCTCCGGCACCCAGGCATATTCCTGGCGGATCTGCTGCTCGTACTCCATGAACCGCTC
>DATAKV010000731.1:0-10766 GCA_036261375.1 Anaerolineales bacterium | reverse complement strand
CAGCCTGCCATGGTCGAGTACCAGGCGCAGGCCGCTGCGGTAAAAGCTGATCTTGATCTCGCGGCTGTGACCGGCGGCGATCGAGTCGGCGATCCGCTGCTCCAGGACAGGTTTGATGTGGTTTAGGAAGCCTGGCAGATCGGGAACACGCAGATACCACGCATACGGAGCATACACAGACGGCAGATCCCTGCCCAGCGCTTCATAGACAGGATGCTGGGCGCCAAGCATAAAGCCAAAGGAAGTGCAGGTCTTCCCGTCGCGCCTGGCATATTCCTGGCCTTTTGCCCACAGCTGACGTACCACAGTCGCTGTGACGGCCAGCCATGAGACCCCGGGCTTGAGCTCATACCAGATTGCACTCACACCTGTTTTCCCCATGCAGTTCGGATGCTGGAGGTATCCCAGCGTCTCACCGGAGGGGTCTTCGATGATATACATCGGGTAATGATCGGCGTTGTCCTCACTCTGGCCATCCAGCTCGTATTTGAAGATCACCTGTGTGCGGACACAGGTGACCATATGCCGGCGGATGGCATATTCATAGACACCGGCTATGAAGGGCAGATCCGCCTCCACCGCCGTACGAATCAGATAGGGCTCCTGCTCGCCATCCTTGAGTTTGGTAACATTGGCCTCAGAGCCAAAGCGGCGGCCGGCCAGGTCAAGCGCCATCTCATACCCGAACTGGCGGTAATAATAGGGAATCCCGGTGATCGCCTGTTCAAGATGGCCGCGTCCCTCACTCCACCGGTGGACTTCCTCGAACTGAAGACGAACCAGCCCGCGGTTGCGATATTCGGGATCGGTGCCGACCAGCTCGGGGCGTCCTACTCCGAATTCGATCCCCTCATAGGCCCAGGTCTGGGGGATGAGGTTCATGGATGAGACAATCTTTCCCGTGAGGGTATCTTCGACGATCGTGAAGTCGTCCGGATTGAGGGTTGGGTGCGGGCGGGCCAGCAGGTCACGTGTCCAGGTGGCGACACGCTTTGCATCGAGGGGATCATCGCCGTGGATCCTGCCGTTGAATTCGGCCAGCGCATCGGCATCCGCAGGCGTCGAGCGGCGCATGACCAGGCCATTGCCCAGGTCATGCAGAAGGGTTTGTTGCTGGGTGAACATAATGTGCCCTGTCGGGCGAGTGTCCGCGGTAGTGCCCGCGCAGGACATTCGCCGTTATAAAAGTTCTTTGAGCTGCTGCAGGGCGGAGGCGGCATCCTTGAAGTGGATGCCCTTCATACCGACCCTTTCACAGCCTTCGATATTGACATAAAAATCATCGACGAAGACCGCCTCATCCGCCTGGACCCCGGCTTGTTCCAGAGCGATCTGGAAAATCTTCGGTTCAGGCTTGGCCACACCCACCTCGGCCGAGATGACGATGTGGTCGAAGGCATCTTCCATCTTTTCACGTACGATATAGTCTCGCAGGTCACTCCAGGCATTCGAGATCAGCCCGGTCTTGTGTGTACCGCGCAGGGAGCGCAGAAAGTCCAGGATCTGGCGGTCGACGATGTCGCCGGCGAAGAACTCGTCGCGGATGGAGGCGATTTCCTCGGCGGGACGTTTCAGCCGTCTCAGCACAGCCTCCCAGTGCTGCAGGGACGTGATCGCTCCGATGGAGGCCTGCATCCCCGTCTCGCTATCGAAAACGATCTTGTTGAGATCGTCATACTCCATCCCCAGGCGATCGGCCAGCCGCTGGCGTGGGGACTGGTATTCGGTGCGGACGATCACGCCGCCCAGGTCGAAAAAGACGCCACGGATGGTCATTTGCTCTACTTGGCCGGTGTCTTCTTCGCGGTCTTTGGAGCGGATTCCGCCTTGGAAGCCGCGGCCTTGGATTTGGCTGTGGTTTTCTTTGCCGGCTCGGGCTCAGGCTGGGGTTCGGCCTCGGCAACGGTCTCCGTCTCCGGCTTGGGCAGAGGCGCCTCCTGCTGGGGATTGGCCTTCATTTCCTTTTCGAACTGCTTGAGCTCCTCCTGCCAGTTGGGCATCGCCATCTCCAACTTCTGGCGCGGGATGCGGGTGGCGCGCCGGCAGCGCGGACAATGGGCATCATAATGGGTCAGGTTCCCCGAAGCGACTTCCTGCAAAGCGTCCAGCATGGCCACGCGACTGAGTGTGTAGGGGGTCTGGCAGAACGAACAGCGAATGTTCATGTGTGTACTCCTTGGTTGGGTTGAACCTTGCGAAGGCGTTCGGCCTTCGCAAGGTTGTTTATGTCTCTACTCTGACAGGGATTCTACACTGATTTCCGTGCCCGGACGCAGCTCCTTCTCGTACAGGTCGAAGGCCTGGTGTACATGCATGCCCGCATTTTCGTACAGACGCAGCGCTCCGGTCAGGTTCTGGGCATCGACGCCCAGGCCCACCTTGCGCCTGCCGCGCCGGTAGAACTCGTTGAACGAATGGCGCAGGAGAGCAAGCCCGAGACCGTGTTTGCGGTATGGACGGAGCACGCCCAGCGTCCCCACCCAGCCCATTTCCGGATCATCATAGGATCGAGACCGGCAGATATTGATTCCGGCAATTTCGTCGCCATCCATGGCAATGAACAGCAGGGTTGGGTCGAAGCCTTCATAGTCGAGTACAAAGTGCCGAAAGCGCTTCAGGCCTTCTTCAAAGGGTTCATCCACGTGGCCGAAGTGGTCACGGAACGATTCATTGACGACCCGATAAACTGCCTCAGTGTCGGTCTCCGGGCTGTAAGTGCGCAGAGTGATGCCGTTGGGGAAGACTGCATCCGGCACCGGCGCGTCCATCTCGATCAACATGGTATACGAGCTGCGAATGTGACGGTAGCCGGCATCATCAAACAGTCCCTTTGGCTTGACGGCTTCGCGGTAGGTTCCCACGCGCGGCGCAAAGCGAAGCTCTGCAGGCAGGTCAGTGAGTGCGCGCATGGCGCGCTGCTCAGCCCAGCCCAGGAGCCATGTACCAATGCCCTTCTCCTCATACTCGGGGTCAACGCGCCCCCACATCCACGGGTGGACGGGCGGCTTGGCAGTGGTCCACACTTCGATATAACCGGCCAGGTCGCCATTCGGCGCGAAGACCAGGCGAATATCCTCCTCCAGGCTAAAGCCCGGGGACATCCATTCGTTTCGGATGGCCTGCGGGTCGCTGATCTCATCCCGGCCGATCACCGAGCGTGACCAGCGGTTGAACATACGCAGCGCAGGCTCCACATCGTTCATGTTGGCGCCGCGGGCGGTGAAGCCTTCGGGCAGGTCAACCGTCATTTCCTTTTGCAATTGTGTGTCCATTTTTTCTTTCCTTATTCTTCATCGATTTCACGGCCGGCACGAAGTTCCTTCTCGAACGTGATGAACTCGCTGGCTGCATACATGCCGACCTTTTGATACAGGCGGGTGGCCCCGGTGGGATTCTGGGCGTCGACGCCCAAGCCGATCGTCCGGGTGCCGCGCCGGTAGAACTCACCGAACGAATGCAGGAGCAGGGCTTCTCCCAGCCCGCGTTTACGCCAGGGCCGGCGCACGCCAAGAGTGCGGATCCAGCCGATGCCCATGCGATAGCGGTTCAGGGACACACCCGCCACCTGCTCTCCATCCCAGGCGATCTTCCACAGGGACGGGTCGAATTCCGGGTCGCCGAAGCGGCTGCGCTGCCACTCTTCGAAGGTTACGTCGTGGCTGCCCCAGTGGTCGCGGAACGATTCGTTCTGCGCCTGCCAGACCGCGATATCATGCTCGCCCTTAATGAATGGACGAAGCTCGATTCCTTCGGGCAGGTCCGGTTCGTGTGGTGGGTCATTCAGCACGATCTCCATGCGCCAGTGAAAGCGCAGAGGCTGGTAGCCCTCATTCCTGTGCAGGGCATGGCCTTCCAGATCCTTGTTATCTGTAGTGCTGCGCAGCGAGACGCGAACGTCCGGCGCGGCCAGTGTCATCTCGTCTCTAGCTCGTTGCTCGACCGCTCGCAGCAGCGACGTGCCGATGCCGCGTCCCTTGAACTTGGGGTGTACATAGCCATCCGTGTGCAGAACGGCGTGTTTGTGGGTATTGCTGAATTCCTCGAACCCGACCACACGCCCTTCAGAGGTTTCGACCAGGAAGGCATCCCGTTCCAACTCGAAGCCGGGCGTCTCCCATTCATGCTTCATCTCTTCGGAAGTAACGGCAACGGTCGTGTCGCCGTCCGCCTCGCAGACATCGTAGACCAGCTGCGTGACCGCTTCCAGATCACTCCACTGCACCGGGCGCAGACGCAGACCCGGCCCAAGAAACGTTTCATTAAGTTTCAATTGTGCATCCATCATCCATTCTCCTTTTCTCCAGACACCTCTAAGGCTCCGGACACGACCTTATTCTTTTCCATCCATTCTTCGCGCAGGATACCCATGAAGAGGACATCCCAGCGCCTACCTTCCTTGTTCAACACCTTTCGCACCCGGCCTTCGTGGCGGAAACCCGCCTTTTCATAGGAGCGGATGGCGCGCGGGTTATATTCGAATACTGTCAGGGAGACGCGCCGCAGGTTAACCTCGGTGAAGGCAAACCGCAGCAGGACGTTCATCACATCCGTGCCATAGCCATTGCCCCAGTATTCTGTCTCGCCGATCCCTAGACCGACGAAGGCATCCCGGCCGGACCAATTGATCACATCTAAAGCCAGCTCACCGATCAATCGATCTTCTGCCAGCGTCCGTATGCCAAAGAAGTAGCTGGCAGGAGACAGCTCGGAAACTTCCTCCTCCATCCATTTCAAACTCGCCTTGGGTGATTGGATGGCCCGCCCGGATGAATTGAGCAGGCGGAAATACTCCGAGTTGCGATTCCAACGAGACCAGGTCTTGCTCATCTCCTCCGGGTCGAACGCCGACAGGCGCACAAGTTTTCCGGTAAACACATCGTTCATAGCTGCTCTCCACGTTGCTCGAGCCACTCCTCCCGCAGGACACCCATCCACAGGGAGTCATAGCGTTTGCCTTCACGCAGCAGGTCGCCGCGGGTGCGGCCTTCCAGCCGGAAACCGGCCTTCTCATACGAGCGCAGTGCACGCGGGTTGTACTCATGCAGACCGAGTGAGACCCGCTGCACGCCCAGTTCCAGAAAGGCATAGCGCAGACACAAGCGCATCATATCGGTGCCATAGCCTTTGCCCCAGAAGTCGCGCTCGCCGATCGCAATACCAACCCAGGCCACGCTGTGGATCAGGTCCAACGACAAGATGAATTCCCCGATCAGCCGGTCATCTTCCAGGGTGCGGGCCCAGAACGAATAACGCTCGGGCTTGAGACCCCGGTCGACGCGCGATTCTGTGAGCCATTCCCGGATCCGCTTCTCAGAGTTGAGCCGGACGGGATCGCCATCGGCCAGACGGATAAATTCGGAATCGCGCTGCCAGCGGACTTCCGATTTGGCGACGGTTTCCGGCTCTTCAGCTGTCAGGCGGACCAGCTCGCCGCGAAATAGATCTTTCATTTCATTCTCCTCTCTCTTCCAGAACGGCCGGCCTACGCCTGGGCGTGGTTCAGCCATTCATCGCTCAGCAGCCCGAAGACAAGCAGGTCCCAGCGGCGACCGTCGCGTTCCAGCGACTGGCGCCTGCGCACCTCTTCAACAAAGCCATGCTTCTCCAGGAGATGGATTGCAGCTGTGTTGTATTCCGGCACGAGCGCGCTGAGGCGGAAAAGGTTCAGCTCGGCGAACGCAAAGCGCAGCAGCATCTTCAACGCCTGTGAGCCATAGCCTTTGCCGCGGTCTTCTGCAGACCCGATCCCCAGGCGGATGAATCCATGTCCGTTCGCCCACTCGATCCAGTGCACCGATGCCTTGCCGATCAGCCGGTCATCTTCACGGGCGCGGATGGCAAAGTAATACTGGTTCTTGGATTCCTCCATCTGCTTTTCCAGCTTTTCATACTCCTTCTTGACCAGCGCTGCAGACATGGGACGCGCAGGCAGGGTATCCATCATGCGCATGAACTCCGCATCGTGGGTCCAGCGGGCTTCGATTTCCGGGTCCTTTTCGTAATCGATGGGTCCGAAGCGGATATCCCGGCCTTCGAACAGTTGAGTTTGTATGTCGAACATGGTTTCCTCCAGATCAATAATCAGTAGGTCACGAAACAACTTGGAAAAGCCCGAAAACAGGGGTGCGGGGATCTTTTGGGCGTTGGTTCATCTTTCGTAAAGTACTGAAATAAAAAATGCGGCCACAGGCATTGCCCATGACCGCGCATGAATCAAAACGGCCACGGGCGAGTGCACCGTGGCCGTCAATTACATTGCGTGTAAGTTAACGATGAGCAGGCGCACTCCGACAATCAAAAATGCCACTGGAAAATGTTGACTGGTAGAACGTGGTCTTGAACATCGGATGCGCTCCTTTCTGAAAAATTTAGGACTGGCCCGAGTGTAACATGACGGCTCGGAACCCGTCAAGTAAATGAATTGAGAAAGGACGTGTTTTATGGTTACCTGGAAAACGGATGTAGAGACTGCTTATATAGTCCTGATCGTCTCCGACCAGCCTGACATGGCTGCAACATGGAATACCCTCTTTACTCAACGCAACTGCATCGTGCTCGTCGAATCGGATACATCGGACGCATTGCAAAGCGCGCGCTTGATCGATCCATCGCTGGTGGTCATCGATGTGCAGTTGCCAAAAGACGAACGCGCTGTTCTGCTCAGGCAGCTGCGCGCCACCTGCCGGGGCCGCATCCTCATGCTCATCGCGGCTAACACCGTCGACGAGATCCTGGAAGCCAACCGCTCGGGTGCGGATGAATGCCTGGTCAAGCCTGTTAATCCAGCTGTCCTGATCGTCAAAGCCATGGCCTGGCTTGGGAACGGCCATCGAAACGACCGGCGTCACTCTCCCATCAGCGTGACACTGTAGCATCTCTTTTCTCCTCCTTTTTGTCCCCATCGCTGCCAGAGCTCCCGTTTCGCCCACGGGAGTTCTGGTTTAAAGATTAAGGAGTGCCCATCCCGATCAAACCGGCCTGCAGCTCGCTGAGGGTCTGCTCGACGAGCCGCTGCTTGCCGGGACTGAGCAGGCCGGGGTCCACATCTTCGATGCCAAGCGGGGACTGAACCGTGATCCCGCCCTGTCCGCTGGTCAACTGCGGCCAGGCATTTTCGATCGCCTGGATCACATCCGGCCGGATGGTCATCACCCAGCCAGCCGGCCGCTGTTCGGGACTGACCGTGCTGATCATGGAGGTGCCGGTCGTGCCAATGTAGGTAGCCAAATCCTCTGTATATACGTCGGGGTAGATGTAGATCGTGTCCACCCGGTATTGCAGCATCAGGATATCGGCGTAGGCATCATAGTTGTTGACATCCTCGGTGGATGGTATTTCGATGTATTGCGGATAGGCCCACGCATAAAAAAGTGTAGGGCGGCAGGTACCGCAGTAGTACACCATACCGCTGGCAAAAGCGTTCAGGGCACCGATGGCCTCGGCGTTATCCTTGGGGATCATCATGCCAATGCGGTAATCATCCGTGATCATCGCTGCCGTGTACCCGGCCAGGAAGGCGGCCACATCGGGCTGGACACTGTCTGCCAGCACGCTGATATTCCCACCGGGAGTGAGCCCCGGGATGTTGATCGCCAGGAATTGAACCTGAGGCGCTGCAGCGGCGAGCGCAGAAATACCCGGATCGGTGGAGACAGCGATCACAACCTGCAGTCCCGGCTCCAGATCGGCTTCGGTGAAGGAGTTGCGTACCTGGAATCTGTACCCCGACTGCTGGGTCAGGTCATATACGGTCTTTTGGTAGAGATTTGAGGTTTCGGGGTCAAGGTCAGGAGGAACAACCAGTACGGCCAGGGGTACGGTTGGTGTAGGGGTGAGAGCCGGCGGCGGGGTCAGGGTTTCGGTCGAAACAGGAGCCAATGTAGCAGGGGGCTCAGGATTACCCCCACAGGCACTTACCACAAGGAGGATCAAGACGAATAGAACGATGAGTCGGAAACGCACAGTATATCTCCACGAAAGGAATGGATAGATTATACACGTTGCCCAACCCGGCAAAAAACCCACGCCGAAGCGTGGGTTTTGTCAAAAGGAGGAGGTGATTCCTATTTTGTCTTGATGCTGATACGGCGCGGCCGGGCGGATTCTGCCTTGGGCAGGGTCAGGGTCAGGACGCCGTCGGCAATGCGGGCCTCGACCTGCTCCGCATCGATAACGGAAGGCAGGCGCAGGGTCCGGGTAAATGAACCGCTCGGAAGCTCGCGGACGAGGTATTCGTTCTCATCAACCCTGTATTCACCCTGGATACGGATGACATCCTCCAGGACCTGGATGTTCAGATCTTCGGCTTTGAGTCCCGGCACGAGAGCGGAGAGGATATAGGCCTCGTCCTCTTCGTGGATGTTGATGTCCAGGCTGCGTTCGCGGTTCTGAAGTGCGCGGCGGGCCATCTGGCGGTACGGGTAAGGATGCAGGTAGAAAGTCATGGTTGGGGTCTCCTTTATGGATAACTTGAATTGCCGATAGTGTATTGCGGGAATACAAGAAAAAGGATAACGCTGCATAGAATTTATATAAGAAAATCCCCCGCAAGTCTGTCTGCGGGGGAAAGAGAAGCAATCGACTATAAGCCGCTTAGAAATCCAGGTACTGGCCGAACTCGCTGTAAAGCCAGTTCAGGTCGTCCTCGCGGTCGATGCGGTAGACACCGCCGGTGCCTGCACAGTTGCCGTTCAGGCCGAAGGAGGTCACACCGGCGATGACATTTGTGTCGCCGATGAAGTTCGGTCCACCCGAGTCACCGAAGCAGGTGCCGCCGGTATGAGCGTTGTTCGAGAGCAGCAGGGAGTAATTGCCCACGAGGCCGCCATTGATCTGGTTCAGCTTGGGATAAGCCACCATGCGGATGCGGAGATTGTTCTCCTTCCAGGCGGCGGCATCCGGGAAGCTTTCCTGAAGGCCATAACCGACGGCGGTAAAGGTCACTTTGTTCTGCCCGCGCCGGGTTGCATACTGATCCAACTGGTTGAGCTCGGGAAGCGCGCCGTATACATCCATATAAACGGGCTCGTCCAGAACGACGACACCGAGGTCATAGAGGTAGAACGCATTGGGATCATAATCCGGGTGGGTATAGGGTGTCCCGCCCACATCGCCGGTGAAAGGATAATCATGGAGCGCGGCGTCCGTGACATCTGAATCAAACCAGATCTCCACATGCGCGGCAGGCGGCTCGGTACAGTGACCGGCCGTCAGAAACAACTGCGGGGCAATCAGTGTACCGCTGCAGCGCCAGAGCGGGTTTCCTTCTTCATCCTGCGCGACCATCAATCCTACATAAGGGTGACCCTCCCCATCCAACTCCCCATCCGTAACAGCACTGGCAACCCCGATCGTACTAAACGCCAGCATCAATGTCAGCAGCAAAGCGATCGTAACTTTCTTCATATTTATTTATCTCCTCGTAAAGTTGAGTAATCTCTGCCCTATTCGATCTACGCCATCGAATAGAACCTCGGGCGGGCTGTATGCTTGCTAATCTTCCCGGATTGCAGCCTCCTTCCTGTTTGGCGGCAGGTTTAAAACAAAAACTGCCGGGTAGGACCAACTTCGGCAGTCTGGCGATCCCGCCCCCTGTGGGACCCATGACTTTGCGCCCCTGCCTTACAACAGGTTCGCTCTTTCGGCAGGGTTGCGAGTCTAACTCATATGGTCAGCTTTTTGTATTAATGCAAAATTAGAAAACTCGTGCGGCAGCAAACAAACATCCCGCGGACCAGGTCCGCGGGATGCTTAAGCATTTCGTTCTAGGGTTACGGCAGATGATCGCCGAACACTCCATAGAGCCAATCGAGATCGTCAGCCCGGTCGACGCGGTAAACGCCACCCGTGCCGGCGCAGGTGCTGTTCAGACCGAAGGAGGTCACACCCGCGACCACGTTGGAATCGCCCAGGAAGTTGGGACCACCGGAATCACCGAAGCAGGTGCCGCCGGTGTGGGCGTTGTTCGAGAGAAGAAGCGAGGAATCGCCAGTGAACCCGGGGGTATTGATCTGGTTCAGCTTGGGATGCGCCACCATGCGGATCCTCAGATTGTTCTCCTTCCAGGCGGCAGCGTCGGGGAAGCTCTGCTGTAAGCCATAGCCGACAGCAGTGAAAGTAACATCCTGTTTGCCGCGCTGAGTCTTCAGGCTGTCCAGCTGGTTCAGTGTCGGCAGCGCGCCGTATTCATCCATGACCACCGGTTCATCCAGCACGACAACGCCAAGGTCGAAGAGGAAGAAGGCGTTCGGATCGTACTGGGGGTGGGTATAGGGCGTCCCGCCCACGTCGCCGGTGAATGGATAATTCTGGGCCGCGGCGTCCGTGACGTCGGCATCGAACCAGATCTCCACATGAGCTGCGGGGGCTTCGGTGCAATGTCCCGCTGTCAGGAAGAGTGTCGGTGAGAGCAGTGTGCCGCTGCAGCGCCAGAGAGGCGTGCCATCTTCAAGCTGCGCGACCATAAGTCCAACATACGGGTGGCCATCGCCATCCAACTCCCCATCGGTGACGGCTGCAGCCGGGCTGACAGCCATGGCAAGCATGACCATCACGGAAAGAACCACAACAAGCATTTTTCTACGCATGAACGTTTCTCCTTTGGATTCGTCTGACTACTTCAATGTGCTACGTTGTTTCACAGCTAAAATGTCTGCGGCGCTCACCTCCTTTCAGCGGGAATAAAAAAAGCCGAAGCAAAAACTTCGGCGGTCTGGCGGTCCCACATCAAAAGCGGGATCCATGACTTTGCGTCCCCACCTCACGAT
>DATAKV010000725.1:0-11976 GCA_036261375.1 Anaerolineales bacterium | reverse complement strand
ACAGGATGGTCGGCGGCTTGTGACAGATGCTCGACAATCTGTGCCTCGACGCCGGCATCCAATGCCGCGCCGGCCACGATCTTTTGGAACAGCCCGGCATCCACGCCGCCCGAGCAGGAAAACGTGACCAGCAGACCCCCCGGCCGCAGCAGCTTTAACGCAAAGAGGTTGATATCCTTGTAGCCGCGCGCCGCTTTTTCCACCTGGGCGGTTGTCGGTGCAAATTTGGGCGGATCGAGGATGATCATGTCGAAGGAGCGCCTTTCATCCCGGAACCTGCGCAGCACTTGAAATACATCCCCCTCGTAAGTGGAATGCCGGTCTGCGGAGAGCTGGTTGAGAGCCACGTTCTCTGCACACACAGTCAATGCATCGGCAGATGAGTCGACCGACAGGACCGTCTTCGCTCCCCCGGACAATGCATTGACCGTAAACCCGCCGGTGTAACAGAAACAATCCAGTACATCCTTGTCTTTGGCAAGCTCACGCACCCGCAGCCGGTTACGGCGCTGGTCGAGATAAAAGCCGGTTTTATGGCCTGCAGCGAAGTTTACGTTGAAGATCAAATTATGTTCGTGGATCGTAACAGGTACCAGAGATTTGCTGCCGCGCAGAATTCCAACCTGCGGCTCCAGCCCCTCGAGCTCTCGGATATCCGCATCGGATCGTTCATAGATAGTGAAAAGACCGGTCTCTTCGAGCAGGAGGTCGGCGAGGGTGTCTTTCCAGGCTTCGCTTCCGGCGGTCAGGGATTGGAACACGAGCACATCCCCGTAGCGGTCGACGATCAGGCCGGGCAGGTTGTCTGACTCGGCATAGATCAGGCGATAGGAATCGGTGTTTCGCCTCAGGCCCCAGGTATCCCGCGAACGGATGGCAGCGCGGATTCGCTTTCGAAAAAACTCCGCATCGACGGGCTCTTGTTCAAAGGTCCAGACGCGGGCGCGGATCTGGGATACGGGCGAATAAGCAGCCAGGGCGAGGGGCCGTTCGTCACTCGAGAGGATATCCACAGTCTCGCCCGGAGCGATATCCCCATCTGCCTGCTGGATCGCGCCCGAAAAGATCCATGGATGGCGGCGCAGCAAACTCTTTTCCCGCCCGGGTTTCAGGATCAGGGATGGCACTATTTCTCCTCCCATACTGGTTTAAAGTTTTGCATCCATTCCTCGGGATCATCGAGGGAAGTGAAGCCATACTGGCGGTACAGCCCGTGGGCGTCGTTCGTGACCAGTACCCAGCGGCGCATCCCGGCGAGATCGGGATGTTCCATGATGGCCTGAACCAGCCACTTGCCGAGACCGTTCGTTCGGTACTCTTCGTGGATGAACACGTCGCACAGGTAGGCGAAGATCGAGTAATCGGTGACCACACGCGCCACACCGATCTGCCGCTCGCCGTCATAGACGCCAAAGACCAGCGAATTGCGGATGGCGCGCTCGGTGCGTTCGCGCGGCCGCCCGATGGCCCAGTAGGCGCGGGATAACATGTCCACGATGGCGTCGATGTCAAGCCGGGCCGGGTCGTTGCTGATGGTGAATCGATCGCGACGAAGTTCCAGTATTTGCGGCATGGCGTGAGTGTATCATAGGTGATAGACTACCTGTCATTGCCCCGGCGAAAGTCCCGCAGAGCGGGTTGGTGCTACAGGCGCTCACAGCCGGGGTTGCGAGCCAAACGAAGTGAGGCGTGGCAAATTCCCGGATTAAAGGTTATTTCCGTTATCAGGTTCCCTCGAAATGAGATCAAAGGAGTTTTATTGTTAAAACCCATCCGCTGGAATTCGTTTATCCGTGACTTCATTGTGATCCAGACTGGTTTCCTGCTGTATGGCCTGGCGATTGCCCTGATCATCCGCGCAAATCTCGGCACAGGAACATGGGTTGTTCTGGAAGTGGCCCTTGCGGATCTTCTGGGCATCCAGATCGGCACTATGACCGTCTACATGGGCTTTTTCGTCCTGATCATTGCGCTGGTCCTGCGCGAGCAGGTGGGCTGGGGTACGCTGGGCAATATTCTCAGTATCGGTCCATGGCTGAATCTGTTTTTAAAATGGATCACTCTCCAAAACGAGAACCTTCCCCTGCAAATGGGTATGTTCCTGATGGGCGTACTGGTCCAGGGAGTTGCGACGGCCGTCTACATCGGCGTGGATGCCGGGGCTGGGCCGCGTGACAGCCTGATGCTGGCCATCCACCGCACCACAGGCGTGAGCATCCGCATGGCACGCGGGGCGATCGAAGTGATCGTTGTCCTGATCGGGTGGCTGCTGGGTGGTCCGCTGGGACTCGGGACCGTCGTGTTCGCGTTGCTCATCGGACCCTCGGTGCAGTGGGCGTTCAAATTGTTCAAAGTGAAGCCGCATAAACCAGAGACAGAAATTGTAGAAACTGCCGCAGATTAGAGTCATCCTAGCCACAGAGACACTGAGTTAATAATGACCTTTTCCGTGGTTCGAAAAAATACTTTCCCAATTTGTTATAATCCTTTCATAACTCAGGTTCAGGAGAGAGAATACATGCCCAAGACCAAGGGTACTGTGGCACTTCCCCTCGAGAAAGAAGAGATCATCAAAGATTACCGCCTGGCCTACCAGAGCAGGCAGGCGTCACTCATAGGCAGGCGAGAGGTTTTAAGCGGCAAAGCAAAATTCGGGATTTTTGGCGATGGCAAGGAGCTTGCCAACCTGGCCATTGCGCGTGCATTTCTAAAGGGGGACTGGCGCTCGGGATATTATCGTGACCAGACCTGGATGTTCATGCTGGGGGTGATGAACATCCAGGAATTTTTTGCCCAGCTCTATGCCCATGCGGATGTGAGCCACGAATCGAATACCGGGGGGCGCTCGATGAATGCGCATTTCGCGTCCCGTTATATCAACCCCGACGGATCCTGGAAGAATCAGACCGAGATGTACAACACCTCGGCCGACGTCTCGCCGACCGGTACGCAGATGCCGCGCACGGTAGGGCTTGCCTACGCCTCGGTGTTGTATCGTGAGCTGGAGGAACTCAAAGGCTTCACCCAGTTCTCGAAGAACGGCAACGAGGTGACCTTTGCCAGTATTGGCAACGCTTCGACAGCAGAGGGCATGTTCTGGGAATCGGTCAATGCCATTGGCGTGCTCCAGGCACCGGCAGTCATTACGGTCTATGACGATGGCTATGGTATATCGGTCCCCAACCAGTTCCAGATGGTTAAGGAGAACATCCACGAAATTCTGCAGGGCTTCCAACGCGAGCCGTGCCCGGAGCCGGAATGCCAGCGCGGCTACGAGCTCTTCCAGGTACGCGGCTGGGATTATCCCGTCCTGCTCGAGACCTATCAAAACGCGGCCGAGATCGCACGCCAGTTCCATATCCCTGCGCTTGTGCACGTCTATGATGTGACCCAGCCGCAGGGACATTCCACGTCTGGCAGCCACGAACGATACAAATCGCCTGAGCGGCTTAAGTGGGAGCAGGAATATGACTGCATTCGCAAAATGCGCGAGTGGATGGTCGAAAAGGGTGTTGCCACGGAAGTAGAGCTGGTTGCCCTTGAACAGGAGGACAAGGCGTTTGTGGAGAGCATCCGCAGGCATGCCTGGGAAGCCTACCTGGCTCCCATCCTGGAGGAGCGCGGCCAGGTGATGGACATCCTGGATGAGATCGCGGGCAGCTCATCCCATGCAACCGAGCTGGAACAGATCCGGGACCGGCTGGCGGCCCTCCCTGCGCCGCTGAGACGGGATATCCATGTTGCTGCACACGAGGCTTTGCGCGTCCTGCGCCAGGAGGCCAATCCCTCCAAGCAGGTGCTGGTCCAGTGGAAGAACGAACAGGAGGAGATTAATACGGAGCGCTACGGCTCGCACCTTCACACCGGCAGGGCGCTGGCCGTCAAGGAAGTGAAACCGATTTATACCGATTCGTCGCCGACCGTGATGGGGTTTGAGGTGATGAACGCCGCATTCAATGCCATTTTAGGACGTGACCCGCGCGTGATCGCATTTGGCGAGGATGTCGGTTTCCTGGGCGACGTGAACCAGGGATTCAAGGGCATGCAGGAAAAATACGGCCCATTGCGCGTGACCGACACCGGCATCCGTGAAGTAACCATCCTCGGCCAGGCGATCGGCATGGCCATGCGCGGCCTCCGTCCGATCTGTGAGATCCAATATCTCGATTACCTGCTGTACGCACTGCAGATCATGTCTGACGACCTGGCCAGCCTGCACTGGCGCACGGTCGGCGGACAGTCTGCGCCGGTCATCGTCCGCACACGCGGCCACCGGCTGGAGGGCATCTGGCATGCGGGCTCTCCCATGGCAGGGATCATTCATATCCTACGGGGTATGAATGTGCTGGTACCGCGTGACATGACCCGCGCAGCTGGCTTTTACAACACGCTTCTGAAAGCCGATGAGCCTGCTGTGATTGTGGAGGTCCTGAATGGCTACCGCATCAAGGAGCGGCTGCCAGATAATGTTTCTGAGTTCACTGTGCCGTTGGGCGTGCCGGAAGTGATCCGCCCGGGGAGCGATATCACGTTGGTCACCTATGGCGCCTGCTGTCGTATTGCGCAGGATGCTGCAAGTAAACTCTCAAAAGCCGGTATCGAAGTGGAAATTGTGGATGTGCAGTCCCTGCTGCCTTTCGATGTCCACGGCCGGATCGTCGAGTCGCTCAAAAAGACCAACCGCATCCTGTTCCTGGATGAGGATGTGCCCGGAGGCGGGACTGCCTATATGCTGCAGGAAGTCATCGAAAAACAAGGCGGATACTACCATCTCGATTCAGAGCCGCGTACTTTATCGGCGAAAGCACACCGTCCCGCCTATGGCAGCGATGGCGATTACTGGTCCAAGCCGAATGCGGAATCGGTGTTCGACGCTGTGTATGAGATGATGAATGAGGTGGATCCAGGCCATTATCCAGTGATCAAGTAAAAACTGATTTCTCGCATATGGAGATATTATGGCAACAAAGGTATACGTTCCCTCGTTAGGTGAAGGCGTGGAGGAAGTGACCGTCACGAAATGGCTCAAAAAGGAAGGCGACTCTGTTACCGAGCTCGAGCCGCTCCTCGAAGTGAACACCGACAAGGTGGATACAGAGATCCCAGCACCTGCGTCCGGGACGGTGTTAAAGATCATGGCCGAGGAGGGTGTCCCTGCCAAGGTTGGAGCCGTGCTGGCATTCATCGGCAATCCGGGCGAAACTGTCGACAGTGGACCGTTGACAGTTGTCGGTGAAAAACAGGCAGAGTTAAAGGCTCAATCCACTCAGGCACAAACTCGACCAGCAACGGGAATGACAAATCACCAACCACAAACTACCAACCGTGAAATTGGTTTTATCTCCCCCGTGGTGGCCAGGATCGCTGCAGAACATGGTGTGAACCTCCAACAGGTGCAGGGCACCGGATTGAATGGTCGGATCACGAAGAACGATGTATTAAGTTTTGTTGAAGGTCAAAAGTTGAAGGTTGCAGGCCGAAAAGAACAACCCGCGAACCTGCAACCTTCAAACCTTCAACCCATGCAGGGCGACCAGCTGATCAAGCATACGGTCATTCGCCGGCAGATCGCCGAGCACATGGTCATGTCCAAGCGTACCTCGCCGCACGTTCTGACAGTAATGGAAGCCGACATGAGTCGCGTAGCCAAACACCGAGCTGCCAATAAGGAGATGTTTGCACGGGACGGGATCAAACTAACCTACACCGCTTATTTCATGGCGGCCATTGTCGCCGGGCTGAAGGCTTATCCGAATGTCAATTCCTCCTGGACGGATGAAGGCGTTTTGGTCCACAGGGATATCAATATCGGAATGGCCACCTCACTCGGCGAAGATGGCTTGATCGTCCCCGTCATCAAAGGCGCGGATAATTTATCTCTGTTAGCGATGGCACGTGCCGTCAATGACCTGGCGAGCCGGGCCCGTGCGAAGAAGCTGCAGACTGACGAAGTGAAGGGCGGGACGTTCACGCTTACCAACCATGGTATCAGCGGCTCGCTGTTTGCCTTCCCGGTCATCAACCAGCCGCAGTGTGGGATCCTGGGGGTCGGCGCGATGCAGAAGCGGGTGGTTGTCATTGATGACGCGATCGCCATACGGCCGATGGTTTATCTGTCATTCGTATTCGACCACCGCATCCTGGATGGGGCTTCAGCGGACTGGTTCCTTGTGAAGGTAAAAGAAACGCTGGAGAATTGGTCATAATCCTCATGGCAAAAGAACTGGACCATCCAAACATCAGCCCCATGGTGCATCCGCCGGTGGTGGCGCTGTTGTTCATCGCGATCGCTTACTTACTTGGGCGTTTTGTTCCCCTTCCATTTCCACAGGCACCGGCCCTCCTCAGGTACTTTGGCCTTACCCTGACTTTTGTTGGATTCCTGCTGGGAATGGGTGCATTCCTTGAGTTTCGGAAGGCACGTACAACTTTGGATCCGCATGGATCGGTCAGGCAGCTAGTCTCTTCGGGGATTTACCGATTCACCCGCAACCCCATCTACCTGGGTTTTCTGCTGATGGTGATCGGTCTGCCCTTGAACTCGGGCATTTACTGGGGCCTGATCATGGCTCCATTTTATATGATGACCATGACCCGCCTGGTGATCGAGCGGGAAGAGGCGTATCTGGAAAAAAAATTCAAAGACAAGTATACAGACTATAAGGCCCGCGTGCAGCGCTGGCTGTAGAGTAAAATAATCAATATACCTGTCATTGCCCCGGCGAAAGTCCCGTAGAGCGGGATGGCGCTACAGGCGCTCACAGCCGGGGTTACGAGGCGGCAGCCAAAGCAATCTCCTCATGGCTAGGATGTTTGCTCAAAAGGCTTTCCCCTCCCTGTGGCAAAGAATTAGGAGAGACGTATGGCGGAAAATTTTGATGTAGTGGTGATCGGTGCAGGACCCGGAGGGTATGTCGCGGCGATCCGTGCTGCGCAGTTGAAACAAAAGGTCGCGATCGTGGACAAGCAATGGCTGGGCGGCGTGTGTTTGAATGTGGGCTGTATACCCTCCAAAGCCTTATTGAAAAATGCCGAGGTGGCGCACACACTGCGGGAGCGCGGCAAGGATTTTGGCTTCTCCTTCGACAACCTGAAACTGGATTTCGGCGTGGCCGTCAAACGCTCACGCCAGGTTTCGGACCGGCTCGTCAAGGGCGTGGGATTCCTGATGAAGAAGAACAATATCGCCGTCTTCATGGGAGAAGCGCGCCTGACGGAGCCGACAACGGTTACCGTTACCGACAAGGACGGCAAGGCGACCGAGCTGAATGCCAAGAACATTATCATCGCAACCGGTGCCAGTGTGGCCGTCCCCGGCGCGTGGAATGTGGATGGAGAAAAGGTCGTCACCTACTTGGAGGCGATCCTGCAGGAGAAGATGCCCAAGTCGGTGGTGGTCATCGGAGCGGGCGCGATCGGCGTGGAGTTTTCCACCGTCTGGCGCTCCTATGGCTCGGAGATCACCATCGTGGAAATGCTGCCGCGGCTGCTGCCGCTGGAGGATGAGGAGGTCTCGAAGGAGCTGAAGAAGGAATTCGAGAAGCGCGGCATCAAGAACCTGGTCGGGCATAAGGTTGAATCGGTAGAGACCACCGATAACGGTGTGCGGGTCAAGGTCTCGGCTGAGGGCAAGGAAACGACCCTCGAAGCCGAGCAGGCACTTGTAGCAATCGGGTTCCGTCCGAACTCGAAGGGCTTTGGCCTGGAAGAGATTGGCGTGAAGCTCAACGAGCGCGGCTTCGTCGAGATCAATGAAAAGATGCAGACCAGCGTGCCGAATGTCTATGCCATCGGCGATGTGACCGGCAAACTGCTGCTGGCCCACGTCGCCTCCGCTATGGGAATTGTCGCCGCGGAGAATATCGCCGGCGCAGAAACTGTCACGCTCGATTACGAAATGATGCCGCGGGCCACGTACTGCAATCCGCAGGTGGCCTCCTTTGGTCTGACCGAAGCCCAGGCCCGCGAGCGCGGCTATAACGTCAAGATCGGTCGCTTCCCCTTCCAGCCAAATGGGAAAGCGCTTGGCCTCGGCGATTATGCCGGCTTTGTCAAGATCGTCGTGGACGAGAAGTACGGCGAGATCCTTGGCGCCCACATGATCGGCCCCGAAGTGACCGAGCTGCTCCCCGAGCTGACCCTGGCCCACATGATGGAGCTGACCCCGCACGAGATCGCCCGCAACGTCCATGCCCATCCCACCTTAAGTGAAGTGATCATGGAAGCAGCTCACGGCGCGGAGGGTACACCGATACACATGTAAAAAAGAACTCCGAGTCCCTGGGGAACTCGGAGTTCTTGATTCAGGGAGAAGCCTCTTACTGGCTCCTGACCGCTGTTATCAAGGCCTGGGGATTTAGGATCACTCCGAACTCATACTCTCTTCCATCATGCTGGATCTGGGTCGTTCGGCCAGTCTCCAGAGCTGTCTCCCAGAATTCCTCGGGGGTAATGTCAGGGTCGATCTGCACGGCCAGCGCATATGTTCCGGCCAGGTAGGGAATGGACCAGCTCCAGCCGCCGATTCGGTAGAAGACATAGTCTTCTGCCCCGGTGGGACTAGCTGTGGTGCGGGAATCCATGGGGACGAGCAGCAATGGCTCGGGTAGATTACCAAAATAATAATTCAGTGGGTCGGCAAAGTAATCCTTCTCCCACCACAGTCCGGGGGTATACGACTCAAACCGGTTCGGATCATCCAAAGGCAATCTTCCCAATCCCTGAAAATACAACTCATCTGTGTGACCCAGGCTTGAGCTGATTACAAAAATTCCCGCGGCTTTGGCCTCATTGACAGCAGCTGAGATCTGCTTATACCCTGTGCTTTTTGTGCTCCAGCCCCATGACATGGAAAGCACGCGGATTTTTCGATCTGCCGGAAGATTTTCATTGATTTTTACAATGCGCCGAACAGCCTTTGCCCAACAGGCAAAATCCAGCTCCTCGAATGTTTCCGCTCCACAAAAGCCGGTTGCAATGTAATACAAATCCGCCTCTGGAGCAACACCGACTGTTTTTCCCACGGCAATCGACGTGACTGCAACTCCATGCATGGCTGCCTCGGAATCCGGCAATACATTTATTTCTTCATATAACTGAAGCTGATCTCTGTACTCAATATGATCCACAAGCAGGGTCTGATCGATGATAGCAATTCCCACGCCTTTCCCAGTGAATCCATCATCGTGTAAGGATCGAAGCCCTAAGCCAGGATCTTTACCGGTTTCCATAAACTTCTGCCAGTCGAAACCAGCGGGCATCTCGTTGGATGAAGGCCATTGAGTTTTACTGTCGAAGGTTGCATACAGTAGGTCGGCCAGTGAAGCTGTCATATCGATCCCTGTCAGATCCTGGGAACGTAAATCGACTTGAAACGGATCCGTGGAGGCGGGATCGAATTTTGGAGTGGATGTAATCTGCGGAAAGTAAGCACTGAAATCGGCTGCTGCGGGGTGCCTGACGATTGCGAGGTCAGGCAGTATGGTGGGTTCTGGCGGGGCTGTGGGGGATAGAGTAGATTTAGCGTTGCTTTGCTGAGTCGGCTGTTTCGCCGCCGGCGCGGCGCAAGATCCCATTGTGATCAGAAGCGCAAGTATTACAAGGTCCCTGTAGAACTTTGTCATTCAACCCTCCGGCAGGAAATGATTAATCCACCGGTTGAATTGTATAACTTCTCACAAACCGAATCAACCTACGACCGCCAGGCGACAGGTAGTCAAGAAAACTCTAAAAAATTCCTGAAAAAGCAGGGATTGCAGGCAAATCCAGCTTGCCGGCTCAGGGTCCGGCCCCTACGTTGGAACGAAATTCGGACGGAATCGTTTTACACTGCTAAGAGACGTATGGTTTTATCCATTTTTCTCGTTTTTTGCAGGAGGTCGTATGTTGCAGTCTCAAAGTGTTTCCCAGCGTGGACTATTAAGCATTTCGATGCTGCTGTTCAGTGTTGGCGGCCTGACCATTGCGATGCTGGCCGGAACAAAATTGGTTTTCGACATTTTCGATGTCGGTCTAATGGAGTCACTTGATGGACTTGTGATCAAGGTAATCGTGATCGCGCTTGCCTATCTTGTGGGATGGGCTACGGCGATCCTGGCGATCCGCGTCTATGGGAACCTGGTCCTGCCTTTTATCATTAACATCTTTATCTGGGCCTGCCTGGTAGGTATTTGCACCCTCTACCTGCTGATCCTGCAGCGGCTCTATAACCAGGAATATGATTTTTTCCGGTTTATTGCCTATGCCGCGATTATGGCGTCGGCGGGGATCGCGATGATCGGCCTGCATCTCATCCTTGAAGGACACACGTTGCGCCCACTCGCCATCCCTTTGATAATCATCAATCTTATCCAGCTTGGCTTGATCGTGTTTCGTTACGTGTTCACCCCGGATGTCAAATCGGCTTACTTGATCTTTGACCTGATCTTTTTTATAGGGATGACAGCATTCTCCGTTTTCATGCTCGCCCATATCGGCTTGCTGAGACCCATCCGCCGAACCATTGCCTTTACCTTCGACCGGAACGGCAGAGCTATTCGCACAGAAGAATGAAGGAGTCGAGTATATAATACAAACGGACATGTACACATCTGTGTGCGTGTCTGTTTGTATCCTTACTTCGCCAGGGGGATTTGGATAAAGAATGTACTCCCTGGCAGTTTCTCTTCGTCATAGCCGGGACTTTCCACCCATATTTTTCCTCGATGGGCTTTGACAATTCCTGCCGAGATCGCGAGGCCGAGCCCGGGGCCGCCGCCTTTGAATTTTGTGCGGCCGGACGAATGAAGCTCCACTTTTCCCAGCTGGTACAGCTTTTCAAAAACGATCTTATGGTTTGCGGGGTCGATGCCAATGCCTGTATCATGGATCCGGATCTCGCAGTATTTCCCGGTCCCATTTGCCTCCACCGGTTGGGCGCTGACATGGATCGAACCGCCGTCGGGTGTGTACTTGATGGCATTGAGGATCACATTGTCGAGGGCTTTTTTCAACAGTTCCGAGTCTGCCAGAATGGGAGGAAGAGCATTGATCTCCGGATCCAGCTCAAGGGTCATATTCCGTGCCGCCAGGTCGCTCACGTATTCCTTCTGGATCAGGCGCAGCAGTGGCGCCAGGGATAGCGATTCGAGATGCGGACTGAGAACCTGGTTCTCGAGCCGGGCCACATCCAGCATGCTATTGACGATCTGGTGCAATCGGTCGGTGCCCTGCATCACGCCTTCCATGGCCTGCGTGAGCAGGGAGTCGTTGCGGATGGCAGGTGAGCCTTTGAGCATTCCCACGTAGCCTTTGATCACGGTCAGCGGCGTGCGCAGTTCGTGCGCGGCCACCTGAATAAAGTCGCGTTTGTTTTTGTCCAGTTTCTTTAATGTGTTGTGGGCGTTGCTTAACTCGTCCACGCGCTGTTCGACCATGCGCTCCATCATCTGGTTGAAACGGTTCAGGTCATCATACAGGCGGGCGTTGTCCAGGGCGATGGAGGCCTGGATGGCGAATGTGCTTGCGAGCAGGACATCATCCTGGTTGAAGGAAGCTGGTGCGCTTCGGCTGAGAGAGAGCATGCCGACGACTTTGTTTTTCGAAAATAAGGGAATTCCCAACCAGGATCGGTCTTCGGGCAGCCAGTCTGGTTGTCCCCAGCTCGGCATGTTGTTGACATCGCCGATAATGATGGGCTCGGCCTGCTTGGCGATGGCGTGATAAATATTCGCTCCCCGCACACTGTATTTGAGCTTTTGAATGGGAGCATCTTCCGGGAAGCCCCGGTGAGCGACCAGAGTCGGGATTCCATTGACGTCTTCCACGAACAGGGCACAGCGGTTGTTTTTGACAACCTGGGACAGTTGGGTCACGATCTGTTGCGGGACTTCGTCCACAGTGGAGAGTGTTGAGAGCTGGCGGGATGATTTTGCCAGCGCTTCCGCGGCGGCGCGGCGCGACTGTTCGCTGGAGTAGAGCTTGGCATTTTCCGCGGCG
>DATAKV010000717.1:0-2500 GCA_036261375.1 Anaerolineales bacterium | reverse complement strand
GCAGGCGAAACCTTGAGTTGATAAGAGGCAGCATGGTTTACATATCCAGAATACAAACAATGGATATTCTACATCCTTTGCTCGTCGGAATTCTCCCCAAGCGAGACAATCTCCGCTTCTCCCAGTGCCTGGCGCAGGTCTACGGTTTTCAGGAGGATCGCCATGTTCTGGACGCCTGAGCCGATCGAGACTTCCTCCTCCCGAATCACGCTCTCGTCGATCAGCACCTTGACCGGAGTCTTCAGGCCGAATGGGCTGACCGTGCCAATACGATAGCCGGTCACCTCCAGCACTTCCTCCTCGGTCGCCATTCGCACCCGGGAGCGCTTCACCCACTGGCGCAGCTTCCGCCAGTCCACCTGGTCGCGTCCCGCCATAAGTACCATCAGAAACTCCTCCGGCCGTATCTGAAAGAGAATACTGCGCACGATCTGCTCGGGCCGCTGGTTCCGGTCCGAGGCGGCCTGTTCGAATGACAGCACAGGTTTCTCATGTACGAAAACCTGGTGAGGAATGTTCAGTTGTTCCAAAGCAAGGCTGGCAGGAGGTTTTTCCATAGTTTTTCTCACTGTGCGAAATCGAAGGTTAAATTAGTCATATGAATCCGCAGTAAACCTGATCATAATATCCATGTGACTCGACTATCCCGAGGCTGTTCGGGGGTTTCTCTGTGGCATATCCTTTGTGGAGTAAAATCGGGCAATGTCAAAACTAAAATCACCGCTCTCGCTTTTCATTCTTACTCTGATTGTAATTGCTCTTCTCGCTTTATTCGGTCCCGAAGAGCGCTCCCTGGGCTCAAACGTGCGGATCGTGTACCTGCACGGCGCCTGGGTGCTGGCCGCCGAGCTGGCCTTTATCGCCGCGGCGCTGGCGGGAGGGCTGGCTCTTATCACAAAGCGCGAGGCATTCCATGCCTGGTCCACAGCCCTCGGCCGGACAGGTATCTTCTTCTGGGTAACCTATCTTCCTCTTTCCCTCTGGGCGATGCAGAGCAACTGGAACGGACTCTTCCTCTCCGAGCCGCGCTTCCGGCTGGCACTGATCTTTGCCGTGACGGGCGTCCTGCTGCAGGTGGGACTGTGGATCATCAACTCCAGCACGCTCACTTCCATCGCAAATATCCTGTTTATTATCGTTCTGCGCGTGATCTTTTCCACAGCAGATAACGTCATGCACCCGCCTCCCTCGCCGATCTTCAACTCGGGCAACTATGCCATTATTGGATTCTTCGTGGCATTGATTGCCTTGACCCTGCTTGCTTCCTATTTCCTGACGCGTGTGTTTATGAAAGCCGCTCCACGCTAAACGGAATAGGACAGCTCGAACCGCTCGGACCTTTCTCCATTTATGCGCATTCGCTTTCAGCTTCTTGTCTTCATGGCTCTCCGCACCATCCTGAACACCGGTCACAGGATGGTGTATCCGTTTCTGGCGGTCTTTTCACGCGGCCTCGGCGTGGACTTGACCACGCTTTCCTTTGTAATCACGATACGCTCCTTTGCCGGTATATTTGCCCCGGTCCTGGGCGCCTGGTCCGACCACCGCGGGCGCCGGTTTGGGATGCTGGCCGGTATTCTCCTGTTCACGGCCGGGATGGGGCTGGTTGCCGTCGCACCCGGCTTTCTCACCTTCAGCATTGCCATCCTGCTCGCCATCCTCGGCAAATATCTTTTCGACCCATCGATGCAGGCCTACTTCGGGGACCGTGTTCCCTATGAGCGGCGCGGGACGGCGCTGGCGATCACCGAGGCTGCCTGGTCGATGTCCTTCATCGCCGGAGTTCCGCTGGCAGGGCTGCTCATCTCGCGCTATGGGTGGAGTGCCCCCTTCCCTCTACTGGCCGGCCTGGGGCTGGTCATGTTCTTCATCGTCCGCTGGATGCTTCCGCGTGAGGGGATTTCGCATACAGCAAAGAGTGATTCCTTAAAAAACGTCCGTGCAGTGCTGAAGCATGTCCCGGCCCTGGCGGGCATCTCCATTGCCATGTGGGCCAGTGCCGGGAATGAGCTGGTCAATCTGATCTTTGGCGTCTGGCTGGAGGACTCGTTTGGGTTGAAGATCGCGGCTCTGGCTGGCGCCTCGGCGGTCATCGGCATCTCGGAGCTGGGCGGTGAGGGACTCGTCGCTCTAACAACCGACCGCCTCGGCAAGCCGCGAGCCCTGGTGCTGGGCCTGACCGGTAATATACTGGCCTGTCTCCTGCTGCCCATCGTGGGCCAGACAGAGCTCGGCGCACTGGTGGGCCTATTCCTGTTTTACATCACCTTTGAATATGTGCTGGTCAGTCATATCCCACTGATGACCGAGGTGATGCCGGAGGCGCGGGCGACCCTGTTATCGTTCAACGTTATGGGGCATTCCCTGGGACGCACGATCGGCGCACTGCTGGCAACATTTATTTACCAGCGGTTTGGCTTCCTGCAGGTCACGCTGGTTGCGATCATATTCAATCTATTTGCCCTCTTGGCCCTCGCCGAATTGACCCAAAGGATTGTTA
>DATAKV010000715.1:0-19986 GCA_036261375.1 Anaerolineales bacterium | reverse complement strand
CGCCGCTTCGAACGCGGGTCAAAACCCTGCCGTCATGGTAGACCGCTTCACCGCCGTAGACCTGGGTGTAGTCTTCACTGTCCAGGACAAGGGTACAGAGTTTCTTAGCGAAGCCATTTTTCTTTTTATCGATCAGCGCTTCGCGGCCGATGAAGTCGCCTTTATCGAGATGGACACAGAATCCAAGGCCGGCTTCATAGGGCGTTTCGAGCGGCGTGACGTCGGTGGTGTAGTAGCGGTAGCCCTTTTCGAGGCGCAGGGAATCGAGTACCTTATAGCCGCCCACCTCCAGGCCGAACTCCTGACCCGCTTCGAACAGGATATCCCAGACCATCAAGGCGCGGTGGTTGGGAATATACAGCTCCCAGCCCAGCTCGCCCACATAGCTGACCCGCTGCGCCAGGACCGGGACACCGTTGATGTGGATGATCTGCGCTGTCAAATACGGGAATGCCTCGTTCGAAACATCATCCGGTGTGGCTTTCGAGAGCACGTTTCTTGCAAGCGGTCCCCACAGGGCGAGACAGGCATAATCCGTCGTGATGTCGCGGAATGTAACATCTTCATCTGGTTCCACCTTCATCTGCAGCCAGGCAAGGTCATTGCCGATAAAGCCCGAACCTGTGACCACCCAGAATTTGTCAACGGCGATGCGCGTGATCGTCACATCTGCTTCGACACCGCCGCGGGTGTTGAGGAACTGGCAGTAGGTCGCGCTGCCGACGGGCTTGTCCATGTTGCTGTCGGCGACGCGCTGGAGCAAGTTCAGGGCGTCCGGGCCGCTGACTTCGATCTTGCCGAAGGAGGTCAGGTCATAGAGCGTAACGCGCTCGCGGGTGGCGCAGTGTTCCTCAGCAACACGGTCGAAGTAGGGAGGCTTGCTCCAGCCCCACTGGCGCTGGTCCGCTCCGGCCCGCCGCCAGGAATTGCCTTTGTCGAAGTACAACACGCGCTCCCAGCCGAACTTTTCGCCAAAGACCGCCCCCAGCTCCTGCAATCGATAGTGCACCGGGCTGATGCGATGCGGTCGCGCCCACTCGTTCTCGTCGTTCGGGAAGCGCATCGCGTAGTAATATTTCACACCTTCACGAGTGCGTTCCGCCGCGTACTCAGGACTGGAATAGTAATTCCCGAAACGGGTGGCGCGGTAGACGTTGACATCCTGCGGCGCTTCGCCCTCGATGATCCACTCGGCCATGAGCTTGCCCATGCCTCCTGCGCCGCCGTATCCATTCAGGGACATGCCTGCCGCCATCCACAGGCCGCGTGCCCCGGCGACGGGTCCCAGCATGGGCTGGCAGTCGGGAGTGTAAGCGCCGGGATGGCAGGTCAGGTCGATGATGCCGGCGTCCTTCAGAAAGGGGATGCGGCGGATCGCGCCCTCGAGCAGCATTTCGAAGCGCTCGTAGTCGCCTGGCAGGGAACGGTTCCCGTGCTCCCATGGCACGCCGTCGATCCAGCGGGCGACCGGGTTGGGCTCATAGCCGCCGATGACCAGACCGCCCTGTTCCTCACGCATGTAGACCAGGTTGTCGGGGTCCCGCAGGCAGGGGGTATTCTTGGGGAACTCGTGGCCTGTCACCGCTTTGACGGCGATATGCTGGTGGTCGACCGGCGTGGTCGGCAGATAGACTCCTGCCATGGCGGCGATGCGCGGTGCCCACATCCCAGCCGCGTTGACAACGATGTTGGTTTTGATCGAGCCTCGATTGGTGATGACTCTCTGGATCTCACCTTTGGGCGAAAGCTCGAGCCCGGTGAGGCGCGTGTTGGTGTTGACCTCCACGCCCATCTCACGGATGATGCGCGCCATTCCGGTGGTCGTGTCGTAGGGGGAAAGATGTCCATCGCGCGGCAGGTAGATCGCGCCGTACAGGTCCTTGTCACTGATCTGCGGCATGACCTTGAGCGCTTCGGACGGTGAGATGATCTCTACATCCATACCGATCGCCCTTGCCCGGCTGACGCTGCGCTCCAGTTCCTTGAGCTGTTCCTTGCTGGATGCGACGCGCAGGCTGCCGACGTGGTTGAACAATCCCAGCTCGCTGTACAGCTCGATGGAATATTTTCGGAACTGCATCATAGTTTTGGATGTGGCGAACTGCGTAACCACACCTGCCGCGTGGGACGATTCCCCGCTGGCGATCTCTCCTTTTTCCAGCAGGACAATGTCCTTCCTGCCCATCTTCGATAGATGGTAGGCAATATTAACCCCATAGATGCCCCCCCCGATGACGACGATTTCTGCCTGATCTTTCATTCAATCACCTATTAATGAGATTTTCAGTGGTTGAGTAAAGCGAGTGCTTGTTTCGCTCATATTGAAACCACAGGTTATATGAAAAGATAATATTACTTGAAGATTGGTGGTTTCGAAGCGCCCTATACAAAAAACGCCGCGGACTACTCAATCACCTGACTATCCTTATTCCTGTACATCTCTCAACCAAACTTCAAAATCGACCGAGTCCATTTTCTCCACTGCTCTACCCCATCGTTCGACGGCCCAGCCCCGGAAATCAAAGTCTATTTTTGAAATCGTGGACTGGATGGCAGCCCACAATCCCCAGCCGGTATCTGACATGATCATGTTCAGCTTCATTCTCGCAATCAGGCTCGGAGTGGCTTCGCCAAAGTAAGCAGTGCAGACTTCGGCGATCTGGTCATCGTTGAACTGCATTTCCTGGCAGGTATTGCCCAGCTCGAAGGTCGGATCGTTATTGCCGCTGTACTCGTAGTCGATCAGCCAGAGCTTCTGCCCATCGTACATGTAGTTTTCGGCAAGGAGATCGTTATTACACGGTAGCGTACCCAGATGCTTGACGGACATCGCCGCTTCTATTGTTGCTACGGCCGGCATGCGATCCAGGTAACCATCGGGGATGGGAATGTCACGTTCGCTGCAGATTTGCAAGTAATATTCTGTCAGTCGGAACATGTTGAAATCGGTCAGGAAGCGCGGGCCGGCGTGCAATTTCTTGATGGCATGTGCTATACGAGTCGGCATCCCGGGCTGGCTCAGCGTTTCCCTGGACATGGTGTTGGCATTGATAAATTCCAGGACCATGACGCAGTCGACCGGCAGATAATACAGCACCTTCGGTCCCACCCCTGCAGCATGCGCGGCATTGGTATTATGATACTCATTCGCGCGGTTGATGGCCAGCAGCTCGGTACTTTCCCCGGGGAGGCGAACAAAGAAGGGCTGGCGGTCGACATCCACTCTAAAATTGGAGTTGGTCAATCCCCCGGACAATGGCGTAATGGAAATATCTTTATTCTTCCAATCCGGGATCTTTGTCACCACCTCATCGATGATGGGCATGAGGACCTCTCCGATAATAGATTTTTCAAAAATGTCACGCTTTCAGCGTGACCTTCTTCCGTACTAATCTGATGGCCAGTGAATCATCGTCGACACACTGGCCATCCTTGATTCTAACCCAGGTTTGTCCTATTCGGGCGGGATTTCCTTGAAGGCGTAATCGACATTGATGCCTTTCGCGCTCTGGTTCATCCTGGAGATGACATAAATCAAAAAGGAAACCAGGATAACGGAGAAGGCGATAATCTGCGCCCACAGCCCGCTCGGGAAATCGGCAAAGTTCCAATTCCCAAGCACACCCAGCTGCGGGGCAAAGAGGAAGGCGAGCACCATCAACGTGCCCAGCACACCTCCCAGCGCACCCAGCACGGTGATGAGCGGAAGGCCGCCGAGTTTATATTTTGCTCCCGGCGAAGCCTCATATAACTCCCTGGCCCGATAGGGAAGCAGCGCACCGGCGATGCAGGTCACGACAAACACGTAGCCGCAGCCAAAGGTAACCCCCAGGGTCAGCCCAACCCAGCCCGGGACGAGGTTGTAGGCTAGGATGACCGGGACGCTGGCCAGGAAGTAAGCCCAGTGGGCATTGACCGGGGTGTGCAGCTTCTCATCCACTTTGCTAAACCATTCAGGCAGAAGACGATCCAGCGACATAGCGACAAGCACGCGGGTCATGCCGATGTAGCAGTTACAGACAATCTGGAAGCCGTTGAGCAGATACCCGGCGGCGATAATGAGCACCACGATCGGGCTGCCGGTCAACGCAACCGCAACGATTGGCGGCCACAGGTTGAAGCCGTTGATCGTCGCTTCGCCGATCAGGGACCAGTAACCGGCGCCCGCAACATACGAGAATTCCGGTCCCGCCACCCGTTCGATGCCGACCGCCAGCAGGGCGAGCAGCAGACCGGTCGCCACCAGCGAGCCGACCATGATAAAGACCTGAGAGTTGAAGCTGCGCGCATCCTTGATCTCGCCGTTTTGCTGGGCAGAGTAGGTTGCCCACTGCAGGGACGTCCAGGCGATGGGGGCGATGAGCAGGGTCGCGATCAGGCTGAAGGGCGGGTTGAGATCGATCCCGGCAGCAGTCACAGCGGCGACTGCGTTTTCATAAAAGTTCGGCGCGCCGCCCGAAGCCACGGCGAAGGCGTTCAGGCGCGAGACGAATTCCGCCGCGGGCGTAGTGAACAGCACAATGAAAACGGTCAGGAAGCACAACAGCGTGCCCCACCACATCACATGCTGGAAGCGGACATAATTCTTGAATCCGCTGACGAGCAGCCACATTGCCAGACCTGCGTTCAGGATGCTGACGACCACGATCCCCGTCCCGGTGGTGAACCAGACCCCCAGATTGGACAGCGCCGTATTCCCCAGGGTCGCGCCCAGGCCCAGAAAGAGCGGGGCAAATCCCAGATACGAGACCAGCCATCCGGAAAGCGCCACCCACTGCAGGATCCAGATGACGAATCCTGAGAAGACAACGGTGAATGCCACACCACCGCCGAAGACGCGGCTCTGGAAAACATAATCGCCGCCCGAGCGCGGCAGGGCGGTCGATAGCCAGGCGTACACATAAGCGATCGGGATCTCGATCAGCATGGCAAGCAAAATCCCCCAGACGACCTTGCCGCCCGGCAGTGCGCCGGGAGCCCAGAGGTAGGTCCAGGGGAAGATCAGACCCATGGTCAGTATGTTATAGATAAAGGCGGAATACGGAGACATGACACGGACGAGCCCCGAGGCTTTGCGGGTAAAGACTTCGGGTTTTGATGCTGCTGATGCGGTAGCCATATAGTTTCTCCTTTTGGCGAATCAAGTCGAAATTGAGCTGGCTGAAAGAACTACAGATATCCGAGCTTTCTCCTCCTTTCAGAGACCGAGCACTAGCCGCTCGTCATCTGGAATGCCTGTACTTCCCCATCGGCGATATTAACAAGGCAGCCGCGCAGGATCCCCTCTCCGTATTCGCTGCCCGGATTGATACACGTGGTGCGGCCCAGTTTGGCGACCGCCTGGGATTCGTGAATATGGCCGTGGAGCCCCAGCATCGGCTGGTGCTTCTCGATCGCATTGCGGACCGAGATACTGCCTGCGCCAAACAGGACAACCTGCCCTCCCTGGACGATCTGCTCCGGGGGATCCTTGGACCAGTCCAGTTTGGGGCAGGTATCCAGAGAAGAGTCGACCGGCGGATCGTGGAAGTTGAAGATCGCCTTTTTCATGTCTGGAACTTTTTGGATCATGGCCTCGATCATGACGCCCAGCTCCTCGTCGCTGACTTCGCGCGGCGTTTTCCACGGAGTCGGCGTGCTGAACCCGACCGAGATCATGGGGTGGTCATCATCGATGTACATCATCTCGTTCTCGCAGGCGAAAAAGCTTTTCGTATCCTCACGCTTGATGACTTTTAATACGTCAGGGTCATCGTCATTGCCGCCTGTGACGTAGCATTTCTTCCCCGTTCCATTAAGCCGTTCCTCCGCCAGTTCCACCCAGCGGACCAGTTTCTGCCGTGCCAGCTCATTGAACAGCTCATTAACACCGTGCTCGTTGGCATGCAGCTCGCGATACTCGTCTTCTTCCATAATCTTGTAATAGAAGCCGAGCACATCCAGCCGGGCGTACAGGTTTTCCAGCTCTGACTGGGTCTCGATCTTTTCCACCCGGCCCTGGAGAGTAGCCCGATAGCAGCCGTTCTGTTCCTTGATAATGGGTATGAGTAATTTACCGGTGATATCCCCGCCCATGATAAGGATGTCCACATCGTAAAATTTCCCCGCGTTGATGAACTTGCGATAGGTCCGTTCAGATGCATGCAGGTCTGTTGCAAAAAACAGACGCGTAACCTTCTTGCTGCTCTTCTTTTTGAAAAAGAAAGACATGCAGACTCCTCAATCAGGCGATTTATAGTCAGAACACAAATAGACTAATGAAGTTGCGGAGTGTATCGGCCGGAGTCGACTGGACAATTTACCAATGATAATTGAATGGGAGATTGGTTACCTAAAGGTCGCCTCGCGGTCGTCGCAACTTTCAGTCCTCGCAACCCCTGCGGAAGCAGCCGGGCAATGACAGACAGGTACTGGTTATGATAATATCGGCGAGTGGGTCATCCTTGGTTGAGGAGAGAACTATGTCTATCGGAATGCAGGAGCAGGACCGGGCCGAGCGCGAAAAGTTCGAAAACGAGTTGAAGCAGATCATCCAGAAGAGCAATGAAGCGAACCTGTTGATGCGGGTGATCGGGTCGCTAGCCTTCCAGATGCACTGCCCCCATTATGGATTCCTACAGCAGGCGATGGGACGCGCCTACACCGATATCGATTTCGCTGCCTATAGCAAACAAGCGAAGGAGATCAATACGCTAATGACTTCCATGGGCTACACTGAAAACCGCGAAGTATACATCGCCACCGAGGGGGAACGTGCCATCTATGATAAGCCGCAGGCCGGTCTGCACGTGGACATTTTTTACGACAAACTGGATTTCTGCCACACGATCTATTGGAAGGATCGTCTCGAGGTGGACTCCCCCACCATCCCGCTTGCCGAGCTGCTGCTGGAGAAAATGCAGATCGTCCAGATCAACGAGAAGGACATCATCGACACAATCATGCTGCTGCTCGAGCACCCGATCGGGGATCACGACTCGGAAACGATCAACGCAAAGCGGATCGCGAAACTGTGTGCAAGCGACTGGGGGTTATGGCGTACCACTACCATGAACCTGGACAAGGTCCGGGTGCTGGTGCAGGGCTATCCTCAACTCGATGAGGGACAAAAATCGAAGGTGAGTGAACAGGTCGGTGGGGTATTGAAACGACTGGAGGACGAACCGAAGCCTTTCGCTTGGAAGATGCGCAGCCAGGTGGGCGACCGGGTCAAATGGTATAAGGATGTGGACGAGGTCTAATTGGCCGATCCGTTGGCATGGCCGAGGATCAACACGGCTTCCCTCGAGCAGGTGACCTGGTCCGCGGCGCCGATCTTGGGCAGTGCCAGCGATGGGTAATTGAAGGTATCCATCGTGAACTTCGAGTTCCCGATCAGGATGTGGACACGCACGACCGAGCCAAGGAAGGTGATGTTCTCGATCTGGCAATCCACCACGTTCGCCTTCTTGACCTCGGAGGCAAAGCTGAACCTCTCGGGCCGGATAGCGATGCGGACCCTGTCGCCCCTGGCGTAACCGTCCATTTTGGCAGCCGAGGCAAACTGCACGCCGTCCACGCTGAGCAAACCGTTTTCGCGATCGATCACTTCGGCAACCGCCGTATTCAGCGAGCCAACGAAATTCGCGACGAATTGAGTATTGGGGAAGTTATAGATCTCGAACGGTGTTCCGACCTGTTCCACATTGCCTTCATACATGACCACGATCCGGTCCGAGATGGAAAGGGCCTCCTCCTGATCGTGGGTAACGAAGATGGCGGTGATGCCCAGCTTCTTCTGGATCTCGCGGATCTGCGCCCGCAAGCTGACACGGATCTTGGCGTCCAGGGCCGAGAGAGGCTCGTCGAGCAGGAGCACGTTCGGGCGGATGGCAAGCGCCCGGGCCAGGGAGACGCGCTGCTGCTGGCCGCCGGATAGCTGGTAGGGATATTTGCCCACGTGATTTTCCAGGTTCACCAGACTGACCATTTCCTGCACGCGCTCACTGATCGCAGCCTTGCTCATCTTGCGGACGCGCAGGCCAAAGCCAATATTCTGGGCTACCGTCATGTTGGGGAACAGGGCATAGGATTGAAAGATCATCCCCATGTTGCGCTGGTTGGGTGATTTGTGGGTAATATCCGAGCCATCGAGAGTGATCATGCCGTTTGTCGGGGTTTCGAATCCGGCCACCATTCGAAGGGTGGTTGTTTTCCCGCAGCCCGACGGGCCGAGGAAGGATACAAACTCCCCCTTCTCCACATCCAGATTGAAATCCTGGACGGCGTACGTTTCACCGAATTGTTTTGAGACGTTGGTAAGTGTTAAGTATGCCATTCCATTGCTCGCTTTATCGTTTAATGACCGCCGCCAATCGAACCCTGCTGTCCGCGTCCGATCAATTGAATGATCCCCATGGCCGCCCAGGTGATGGCAAAGGCCACGATGGCCATTGCCGAGGGCTCATAGACCTTGCTCCGGGTGAGATTTGCCATATAAGGGCCCAGCGTACGCTGGGCCATGAACAGCGCAATTGTCAGCTCGCCGATCACGATGGCAAAGGTCAGAAGCGCCCCTGAGATCAAGGCCACTCGCAGATTGGGAAAGATCACCCGGAAGAGGATGGTCGGCCAGCCCGCGCCAAGACTTTGCGCCGCCTCGGTCAGGGCCCGGACATCCATTGCCCGGAGCCCGTTGTCGACCGCACGAAACATATAAGGGAATGAAAGGGCCGCATATACGCAGACAAGCAGGACCCGTGAGCTTTCATACGTCCGCGTCAGCAGCAGCGGAGGCCGGCTATATAAGATGATAAGTGCCAGGGAAAGCACAACGGCTGGGATGACGAAAGGCAACAGCGTAATGAATTCAACAACCGGCCGCAGCTTTGGCAGGCGCAGGGTAACCCAGTAGGCGGTGGGAACAATGATGACCAGGCTGATCACAATTGCGATAATCGCATTGACGATCGACTGGCTGAAGGATGGCAGGAAGTTGGCATCCTCGAACAGCCTGCGGTACGCTTCGAAGCCAAGTGTGCCTCGTTCGGCCCGCAGGGACCAGTAGAATGTGGCTGCCAGGGGGAGAAGGAAATAGAGGGCTGTTAGTATGTAAATCACCAAAGCCCAAAGCCGATTCCTGCGGGTTGTGGTTTGGGTGGTCCCCGACGCGTTGGCAGCAACGGGGACAGGAGCTGTAGAGACTGTCATCTCAGCCACCTTTCCGAGCGACGCTGAAGTATGGAATAAATCGTGATGGAAACGCCCATAATGATCACCATCCCCATCGCCACAGCAAAACCGAGACCGGGGTTATGAAGGACATCGCCTGAGATCTGCTGGCCGATCAACAGGGTCGCGAGGTTGAAGAGTCCACCTGTCAGGGCATACGCGGTCGCATGAGCCCCGAACGCATTTCCAAAAAGCAGGATCATTGTGCCCAGGATCGAAGGGATCAGGACCGGCAGCGCAACGTGCAGCCAGTATTGGACCGGAGTGGCTCCCAGATTCTCGGCTGCCTCCCGCCATTCCCGTTTGAGACCGTCGAGCGCCGGAAGGATGACCAGCACCATCAGGGGGATCTGGAAATAGAGATATACCAGCACCAGCCCCGTATAGGAATACAGACTGAACCCGGTACCGTACAAATCGACGCCCAGTAATTCGAACAGAGCGGTAACCACTCCTACGCGGCCCAGGGTGAAAATAAAAGCCGCTGCGAGGGGCACGCCGGCAAAGTTCGAGGCAACCCCGGAAAAAGTCGTGGTCAGCGAACGGAACGGTCGGGGAAGTCCGCCGATCGACACCGCCCAGGCGACCAGGAAACCGATCAGGCCGCCGAGGATGGCGGTTGTCAGGCTGACCCGGATCGATAACGAATAAGCATTGATCACCGTGGGGTTCGTCAGCTGGAGATAGTTAACAAAACTTAGGCCCCCATCCGGATCTTCCAGGCTGCGGTAGGCTAGAACCAGCGTTGGCCCGATCAGAAACAGGGCAGAAAATATGAAAAAGGGAAGGACGCCAAGCCAGTGCCAAATGGGGAGCCGTGAGGGGCGCTTCGCGCCCCTCACGGTTAGATTGGTTGGTTGAACGTCTGATTGAAGGGTGGCCTTCATCAGAAATTACTGAGGAGCCTGGACTTCGACACCGACCACGGAAGGCCAGCCCTCGGTGATAACGGTACGAGCGGCTTCGATCTCAGCAATCGAGGGGAAGAAAGCACCTTCGGTGCTGGGCAGCTGCGCCAGCACATCCTCGGGGATCTTGCCCGCGGCGGACATCGCCTCAAAGCGAATCGGATGGCAGAAGCCGGAAGCCCAGCCGAGCTGGCCCTCGTCCGAGTACAGGTACTCCATCCACAGCTTGGCAGCGTTGGGATGAGGAGCATAGGCGCTGATCGCCTGCACGTAGACTCCGGCGAGGCGGCCCTGAGTCGGGACCACGGTCTCCAGGTCGGGGTTGCCGGCCAGGGACACATCGTTGAGGATCGAGTTGTACGACCAGTCGATCAGGATCGGGGTTTCGCCGATACCGACCGTGCGGGAATCGCCGTCGATCGGGACAAAGTTGCCTGATTCGTTGAGCTGGCGGAAGAACTCAAGCCCGGCTTGGGCAGCTTCCTCACCAGTGGCGCCTGTGGCGAGACCAGCGGCCCATACAGAAAGAATAGCCGCATTGGAGGTCAGCGGGTCGCCCGAGAGGGCTACCTGACCGTTGTATTCGGGCTTGAGCAGGTCGGCGTATTCAGCCGGGATATTGGCGACCTCGTCCGTGTTGACTTCTAACGAGAGAACGCCGTAGTAATCGCCGTACCAGTAGCCATCGGGATCCTTGGCATCGGCCGGGATCTCGTCCCATGTCGCTACCTTGTAGGGCTGGATGAGACCTTCTTCCTTGGCCGTCGGGCCGAAAGCCAGGCCGACGTCGATCACATCCGGGGCCTGCGGGCCGGGATTATCCTTGTTGGCGCGGATCGCCTCCAGTTCCTCGCCTGAGCCAGCGCCTGGGTCGAGCTCATTCACTTCAAGGCCGTACTTGTCCTTGAAGCCCTGGATCACTGCGCCATAATTGCACCAGTCATGGGGAAGCGCGATCGTTGTCAGCGTCCCCTCCGCTCGTGCCGCAGCGACCAGGTCGGTCATTTCCCCAAAATCCTCCCCGGCCTGTGTGGCAGGTGCTTCGGTGGCGGCGGGAGCACAGGCTGCCAGCACCATGCTCACCAGCACGAACAACGAAAACACGTGAAACAAATACTTTCTGGGTTGCATCTCTCTTCTCCTTTGTGAAATGTGAGAGCCACGCGCTCTCATCGGGCCGATTATATACCGGACGACTCATTTGCTGTTAAGTATTTGTTATCACAAGCTTAACGGTCCACCTCCTCCACCTCTTCATACCAGCGGACACGCGTCCCGACTTTGTCACGCAGCTTCCAGGCCAGGGATTTGGGTGTTTCTTCGATCGCATCCCGGATCTGGCTGATACGGGCTAGGATAAGTTCCCGCTCCTCCACTGGCAGCCTGAACTCGTCGGTCGATAATAGTTCATCCACACGCTCAAGGTTCATGGTCACAGTCTTGTACAAGCCCCAATCGTGGGAACAAAGCTGTGCGATACGGTCTAGGCCGATTCTCCTTTCGCCGTCCCTGCCAAGGTCGTTGTTCAAAAGCAGAGAAAGGATATCGAGGGCATCCTTGCGATTGAGCTGGACGATCTGAGCCTTGGAAAGCAGTAACTCCGCCAGTGGGATCGTGACCGGGTCCACCTCCAGGCGGTCGTCATCAAGCGGCAGTTTGTGGCACATTTCGAAATCACCGACCAGGATGTCAATTCGGCGGTCAGAGTTTTCCTGCTTGTAGATCTGGCGGCGCAGGCCGTTCAACAGGTTGAACTGCTTATCGGGTACATACCCCATCGCCTCGAAAAACGACTCGAGCTTGTGGCGCTGCTCGCGCGGCACGACAAAGTCCACATCGGGTGAATCGCGGCGGAAGAAACGCATGTTGTCCTGGCTGTGCGTAAAGATGGCCAGGCCACCAAAGGCACGCAGACGGATATCCTGCCGGCGCGCCGCTTCGATCAAGCGATTCATCTCCTGATAAAGGTCAGAGATCGTATCCATGAAAGTTCCCCTGCCCTCCCCACAACATCAAACCGGGAAGAGCAGGGTCAATATCCTTTACTCCACAGGGATTTCGGCGTGGACTTTGTTGAGATCGATACCCTGGTTCCGGCGGGCTGCCTTGAAACCAAAATAGATCAGTGCGGCAAGACCGTAATTCGCCAGCATATAGATGATCGATGTGCCATTCTTATATCCGTTTTCGTTGATGCTATAACCGATCCCGTACAGGGCGTTCGGGTCGAGTATCCACTGGTAGAGCAGGAAGACCAGGAACCCGCCGAAGATCAGCCCGGCCACCGTGATTAAAGGAATGCCCAGCACCTTGTACTTGGCGATCGGGGAAGCATTGTACAGGTCGGGCTTGACATAGGGCAGCACGATCGCCGCGATCGTGGTACCGAGATAGGTGACCGCGATCACCAGCGTGGAGGCCAGAGTCAGCGAGCGGAAGTTGGCAATGTTATACGAGAACAGGAACGAAACAACGATGGACGGCACCACCATCAACAACAGGGCATAGATGGGAGTGCCGGTGCGCTCATCGACTTCGGCCACCTTCTCGGGAAGCAGGCGGTCGAAGGCCGCGGCGAAGATCACGCGCGTCGACGAGAGGAATACCGTCCCGCTCCAGCCGAACCACCACAGACTCATCAGGGCGATCACGATGAACTGCAGGACGCGGCTCGAGGTCAGGAACGATGCAAACAGCGCGGGATACGGCCAGACCGGGAAGGCGGGCGGTTCCGACGTGAAACCCCAGGCATAGTTCCACCAGGCGCCGCCGGACTGCACGTAGAAGTCCCAGCCGATCGTCCGTCCGATGGCATACAGGAAAAGGATTCCGAGCAGGGTCGTCACCAGCAATGCCGAGCCCATACCGGCGATATTGCGCTTGAAATCGGTGGCGCCGCGAACTTCGCCATACAGGGTTGCGCCCCAGTTCGGCCACAGATTGAAGAAGACCAGGTACGGCAGGGTGAGGAAGATCAAACCGAGACCGCCACCTACCAGGGGTAGTGCGGCTCCGGCCTCCACTCCAAGCGATGCGGTCGCCTCGTATACGCCGGGCTGGGCACCAAACATCTCGACGGCGTTGGTTTCGAATCCCTCTCTGAATCCTTCCGGCGACCCCGTAAGGAGAAGGACGAGCACGATGAGCAATCCCACCATTCCACCATAGAAGGAAACCTTCTGGATGCGGGCATAGGTCTTCATACCCAGTGCAATGAAAATGCTGACAATTGCAAGCGTGATCAGCGCGGCGACAAACGAGCCGTTATCTGTACCGGCGAACCACAGGGCAGTCTCCCGTGCGCCGAGCACCCCCAGTAGTGGGACAAGGACGATATGGCGGAACATGTCGCCATACAGCGGCACCCACAGCCATAGGATGAACCACCAGCCTGTCACTGCCAGGATAAAGCCGACTGCGCCCCCAAGGATACGGCTCTGCCAGATGTAATCACCGCCCGAGCGCGGCATGACCGCGATCAGGGCGGCGTAGACGACCACTTCGAAGAAGATGAACAGGGCACTGACGATCAGGGCTGAGACCAGGCCTCCTCCAAAATAGTACATCTGGCTGAAACTGTACAACCCCAGTGTGATCAGGTTGATCGAGAACAACGCGTAAATGAACGCGTCGAAGACCGACCACGAACGGACCAGGCCGGTCGCCTTACGAACGAACAAGTTGGTCATGACACACTCCTCCTTTGGCAATGTGAACGTGCACCGAGACTCTCATATCTCATAACACGTTAAAACCGAGAGAGTTATCCTGTTGTCAATACGTAATTCTCAACCTTGTTCCTGCCAAGTTTCACAATTGCGCCTAAGAGTGTCCCCTGTTCATACATTGAGCCTGGGTTGATACAGAGAGTCTTGCCAATCCGTGTTGCGCCGCGTCCCTCGTGGATGTGTCCATGCAGGCTGAGAAGCGGCTGGTATCGTTCGATCGCTTTGCGCAGCGCTGTCGAGCCGACCGGCTTGAGAGACTGCCCTGCCAGCACGGGGCGCAGATCCTTGTCCAGCTCAGGAGCTTCATCGAGACCGGACTTGTAGGGCGGCACGTGGATATTGAAGACCGCGTTGCGCGGGTCCTTGAGCTGGCAGATCATCGCCTCATAGCGGAGCGCAAGCTGGTCCTCGTCCTCTTCTCGTTCCGTGTCCCACGGCGTGCGGTTGGACCAGCCAGAGGCGATCATCTCGTGCTGCCCATCCAGAGGGGTGACTTGCCCCTCGACCAGCAGGACGCGCTTGCTGCCGCGAATGATCTCGTCCACCTCGTCCATATCGTCGTTGCCCGGCGAGCAGTAGACCTGCAGGCTGGTGCCGTCCAGTTTCTTATCTGCCATATCCATCCACTGCTGGACGACCTTCAGCACTTCCTGTCTGAATATTTCATCCACACGTGCAGGACTTTTCTCCAGCTCACTGATCTCGTCGGGATCGGTCACATAGGGATAATAGCCGCGGCTGCGGACGCGTTTGACCATATCTTTTAATTCATCTTCGTTTGTGATGGAGAATTCCTGTTCGAGCAGCGTGACCTTGTACTTGCTTCCGCCCTGATGGACGACCGGGACAACCGCCTTACCGGTCATATCACCGCCAAGGATCAACACATCCACTTCATAAAATTTCCCCGCATTGAGAAACTTGGTCCAGCAAACGTCTGAGCCGTGAATATCTGTGGCAAAGAAAAGTTTTGTCACGCGCACATCCTTTGGCGATGATGGGTGGACTTGACTTGATGGGCAATTATACAAGCGTTTCAAATTTTAATACGTACCGCGGGATTTTCTCTAATCTGGCTTTGGCCAGCGCCTGGAGCTTATAGGGCGATCAGTTGGATCAGCCAATAGACGACCGCCGCCAGCAGGGCGCTCGCCGGAATAGTGATCAGCCAGGCAGTGACGATGTCCTCTGCCACACTCCAGCGGACCTTGCTCGCCCTCTCCGAGGATCCCACCCCAATGATAGCCGAGCTGACTACCTGGGAAGTGCTGACCGGCACCCCGAAAAGTGACGCACCCAGGATCACCGAGGCGGATGTCAGCTGGGTGGAAAAGCTGTGCAAAGGACGGATCTTGTAAAACTTCCCGCCCAGTGTGCGGATCAGCCGCCAGCCGCCGAGACTCGTCCCGATCGCGATCGCGGCTGCACTGACGGTTACCACCCAGGTCGGCACCTGGAACGAAGGCAGAACCCCGGCAATGACCAGGCTCAGGGAGATGATGCCCATGGTTTTCTGCGCATCGTTGGTTCCATGGCTGAAGGCCATTGCCAGGGCGGTGAACAGCTGGCTTTGCTTGAAAAAATTATTGATACTCGGCGTTGCGCCGCGCACCAGAAAATAGATGATGCGCGTCATGAGAAAACCCAGCAGGAAACCAACGAGAGGAGAAAGGACAAGGGCAAGTACAACCTTGCCCAGGCCCTCGAATTTCAATGCATCAAGGCCTGCACCGACAATAACCGCCCCGGCCAGCCCGCCGATCAAGGCATGCGACGAGCTGCCCGGAATGCCAAAATACCAGGTAATCAGGTTCCAGGCAATCGCCCCCACCAGAGCGGAACCGATCACGGCCAGCGTAAGCACCTCCGAGCGGACGATCTCGTCCCCGATCGTTTTGGCCACAACCACCCCGAACAGGAACGGTCCGAGAAACTCGGCAATGGCAGTCATGGTCAGGGCGGTGCGCGGGCTGAAGGCACGCGACGAGATCATGGTCGCGACAATGTTGCTTGCGTCGCGCATCCCGTTCAAAAAATCGAAGATCAGGGCCAGGGCAATGACGATGATCAGTTCCTGGGTCACTAGGTTTTCTTCACCACGATATCGGCAATGATATTTCCCGCCTCATCCCCGCGGTCGGCCGCATTCGAGAGGTGCCGGTAGACCTCGCGCAGCTTCAACATCTCCACGATATGATGGACATCCTCGGGACCGGTGAACAGGTCGGCGATCGCTTCGCGGTACACACCCTCGACGCGGTTCTCCAGCGCCTTGGCGCGCTGGGCATGGTCGATGGCCACACTGGGATGCTTCTGCAGGCGCATGACCGCCTGGTAGATCTCGTAGGCGGCATCCTTCAGCAGGGTAGCGATCCGCAGCATATACGGCGTGGGTTTGACCTTCAGCACGACCATCTCACTCACAGTGCTATCTGCATAATCGATCACATCGTCGATCGAGCGGGAAAGGGCAAAGATGTCTTCTCTGTCAAAAGGTGTAACGAACGTCCGGTTGAGCTCGTCGATCAGGATGCGGCGGTATTCGTCCGCCTCCTTCTCCTTCAACGCCAGCTCCTCAGCGATCTCAGGCGCCTCCGTTTCAAGATATTTGACCAGCAGCCTGACCCCTTCATACGCGATGGATGCCTGCTCCTGGATCAATTTATGAAAGACCTCTTCCCGCTTCTTGAAAAAACCAAACATGGAACCTCGATAAAGGGTCGAAATATATCTTGAAAACAGCTATGCTACCTGTATGCAGACCTTAGTAATATTACCACTCCCCTCCGTATAATCCCTGGAAAAAACAGTAGATCAGCCGGATACTCGCATCCGGCTGATCGCAATGTTCGACTGGGGGATTTCTACAAACGACTTAAGCTAGAGACTTGCCCGCTCCCTGACGAGAGTTCTAGACTCATATTCATGGACGCCGTACAGGCTGGCACACAGATGGCTGCAATATGACCCGTTCCCTTCCTGCACACAGGGCCCCAGGATCAGGCAGCCGCATTGGTCACATTTGGGCATCAGGCCGCGCATGGCACATTCGAAGCTGTCGAAAACGTGTCGCTGCCCCCCCAGATGGACTTCGAAGCATCGTTCCCGGCTCTCGCCACAGACCTCACACGCCTTCCCCTGCACTTTGTGTATTCTACCCATTTGAGTCCTCGCGATCGGAAATTTGAATCGAGCCCGGTCACCAACACGCTCCGGGAAACTATCTAAAAAAGTCGGTTCCTGAGAGGAAGAAAATATACTGTTTACCGGCTACTGGTTCTGCCCGATTTTGATTTCCTGGAGCTCTGGCTGCCGGATTTTTTCTGCTTGCCCGTTCCGGATCTGGATGAACCGCTGCGGCGCGGCTTGGCTTCGAACCGGTCCCCGCTGAGATGCACCGGCCGGGACCTCAGCCTGCGGAGGAGGTCCTTTGCATCCTGTGTATCCCCTACCAGTCTGCCATCCTCCACGTGCGCATCACCTTTTTCGATCAGCCACTTGACCGTGGCCCACGATCCGCCCTCTCGCTTGCCAGCCACCCGCTGGATGTGCCCTGGATCGCCGACATCCTGGGTGCGGAAGGTCTCGAAATCTTCATCCCGGCGCAGTTCGATATGGTAATAGTTACCCCGCCCGCCACTGCCCGGGCTCTTACGGTTTGTTTTCTTTCCGGTGTTCTTGCTGGAGTTATTTTTACGGGTGGTTGCCATGGGGTTCTCCCTTCAAGTACTGAGATCCGGTCCATGACCGAACCGACAAATGGTTCTGGTATCATTTAGCTACACGTACTTCATAACGAGCGAGGGAATTGAATGTTACTGGAGTACTAGAGCAAAAGGTTACAGTCTAGGAAACGATCTTTCTAAGACCAGATCGGAACTTTGTTCGCCCCAATCCCGTTTTGTCCTCTATGGAGGAGCCTGTGAAGAAGCTGCCAATTTTTATTGGATCGTTCGCAGTGACAACACTCTTCGTTTTCGTAGCAGGCTGTAGGGCCAGCTCGGCGCCACCCACCTCTTACCCAGTTGGCTCTACAGCCTCCTTGCTGCCGACCACTGCAACTTCCACTGTTCTCTCCCCATCTCAAAATACGTCTACCGCCAGCTCACCTTCAGCCAGCACCTTTCTGGATTCTGACGTCGGTACGATCGCATTCATATCCGACCGGGATGGGTTTCTCGATCTCTACGTCATGCACGCAGATGGCAGCAACCCTATCAACCTGACTAACAATATCAATAATGACTTCTCGGCCAAATGGTCACCCGATGGTACCAAGATCGTCTTTGAATCACTTCTGTATTTCAATACCGATATTTATTTGCTGGATTTGCAGGATGGTAGCGTCTTGAGACTAACGAACACTTCTTATAACGAGAATTCACCTGCATGGTCCCCTGATGGAACCCAGATAGCATTTCAATCGTATGAAAATAAGGAAGCTGAAATCTATGTGATGAATTCTGCTGGAGGGGATTTGACCAACCTGACAATGAGAGCCAGCTTCGGCGACATTTCCCCCCAATGGTCACCCGATGGAACCAGGATCGCGTTTGTAACCAATAGAAACAGCTTTTACGACATTTATGTCATGAATTCGGATGGCAGCGATCCGACCAATATTACCATGACCATAGAAGACGCAAATTATCCTGCCTGGTCTCCAGATGGGACAAAGATTGCCTTTCAATCCTTTCGGAACGAAAGAAGCCAACTCCAGGTTGTGAATGCCGATGGAAGCGATGTGAAAACGTTGTCCACAAGCACGATCTATGATTTCTCTCCCGTCTGGTCGCCAGATGGGTCGGAAATACTTTTTCTTGAGCTGGCATCTGGAAGAACCCAGATCTACAGTGTGGAGCTAGATGGCGGCCCTCCAACCAACCTGTCAAATAACGATAGCAGTGATAGCTCTCCTTCCTGGTCACCGGATGGGACGAAGATTGCTTTTACGTCCGATCGTGACGGCAACGCGGAGATCTATATGATGAATTCAGATGGCAGCCAGCCTGTTAATCTTACAAGAAACGCAGCGGAAGACCTCTCCCCGGTCTGGTCGCCTGCACCGCAAAAATCTGCGGTTGTTTGGCTAGCTGCACCAGAAAATACAGGCATCCCTTCCCCATGCGGATCCAACTGGACGCGTCTGAAGCCTGGTTTATTCGCTTCTGTGACCACTGAAAACTGGGGAGATCCCAACCGCGTTCGCTCCGGACCCAGCCAGGATAGTGAAGTCATTGCCCAGATCTATCCCGGTACTCCGCTGAAAATCCTTGAAGGCCCCACCTGCGCCGATGGGCTGATCTTCTGGAAGGTGGAACATTCCTCCATCCCAAGCGGAACAGGCTGGACAGCGGAAGGCGATGGGCAAGAATACTGGTTGGAACCCTACACCCAATAGAACCATAAAACTAGACAAAACACGTGGGAATTCACGAAGTCTGTCACATGCCTCCTTTGCAGAAGGGTGCTACACTGGACCCGCATACTTATAAGGAGACTTCATGCACTATCCCCCCGAACCGTTTCGAATCAAGGTGACCGAATCCATCCGTCTCATCAGCCGCGAGGAGCGCGAAGAAAAGCTGATAGAAGCAGGCTACAACCTGTTCCTGATGAAGGCGGAAGACATCTTTATCGACCTGCTGACCGACTCCGGCACCGGCGCAATGAGCCAGGAGCAGTGGGCGGCGCTCATGCGCGGCGATGAGTCTTACGCAGGCGCGCGCTCGTACCAGCGGCTCAAGTGCGCCGTGGAGGATATATTCGGCTTCAAGTACTTTGTCCCCACCCATCAGGGACGCGCCGCGGAAAATATCCTGTCTGCCTGTCTTGTCAAACCTAATCAATGGGTGCCGAGCAATATGCACTTTGACACCACGGATGCCAATATCCGGGCGCGCGGCGGACGACCCGCCAACCTCGTCATCGATGAGGCGTATGACCCGGCGAATCCGCATCCCTTCAAGGGGAACATGGATATCGATAAGCTGCGGGCCTTCATCGATAAATATGGCGCGGAGAAAATCCCGTTCGGTATGATGACCGTCACAAACAACGCGGGTGGTGGGCAACCCGTATCGATGGCAAATCTTAAAGCTGCGGCAGAGGTCTACAGCGAACACGGAATTCCCTTCTTC
>DATAKV010000704.1:0-1928 GCA_036261375.1 Anaerolineales bacterium | reverse complement strand
CAAGCGGATAGACGATCACCGGATCATATTCGAAGAGGACTCCTGCAAGGGGCGGCGTAAGAATGAAAATCACGGCGCTGACCGTCTCCAGAATGCCGTAGGTAATACCCATCTGCGAATCGTGGACGAGCTCCCTCGCCTGCGCCAGCGCCATCGGGCGTCCTGCCCGGAATCCGCCAAGCAGGAAATACCCCAGGGCAAACAGGGGCAGGGCAGTGCCTTTCCAGATAAAGAGGGCGAACAGGATGACCAGCATCTGGGCGAAGAGGAATCCCCGCCTGGGGAGGACACGGCTGAAGAGAATGGCCATGAGTGAATTCCCCAGCGCACCCGCCGTAAAGATAATTCCTGTTTCACTTAATGAGAGCCCGCGCACACCTTCCAGGAAATTTGGGGTTAGCGGCTGTGCCAGGTACATGGAAAATATCGCGAACCCGATCACAGCGACAAGCGCCACGAATTCCCTGTTGTGTCTGAGATGAGGCGGTGGTGCAGCCGGGTCATGCCGATCGAGAGGTTGGTTTTCGATGAAGAACATGCAGATGTTCGAAAGCAAAAACACTCCGGCCGCGACAAAAAAGCTCATCCGCATACCATGGGTATCGCCGATCCAGCCGCCCGTCACGGGCCCCAGCACCATGCCCAGGCCGAATGTCGCGGTGGTCAGAGCCAGCACTGTCCCCACCGGCCAGTTACCGCGCGCCGCGGTCATATAACTGCTCAATGGGGAAGAGACGAACGCCGTCAGCCCATAGCCGAATAACCCAACCAGATACAGTGGCAGGGTGAGGGCCAATCCCATTACGACCGTGGAAATCAACCCCAGGAGCCAGGCAGCAATCAGCAACGGCCTGCGCCCTAGGCGGTCGGCGAGCTGGCCGGCCGGGATATGGGTGATTGCCATCGACAGGCCGAACGCGCCCAGCACAAGACCGATCTGGGATTCGCTCAGCAGGAACTGCCTGCCCAGATAGATCGGCACGAAATTAAAGAACATCCCCTCCCCGAATCCCCAGAGCAGTAAAGCAGCAGCAATGAAAGGAATATTACGATTCAAGCGATGTTCCTCGATGAGCCAACTCGCTGAATGAATTCAAGTGTGTGTTGAAATACCTGATGGCGCGCTGCGTCACGTGGCAGGACGTGGCCCGATCCCGATATGTAGAGCCTGGTTTTATCCGAAGTGCCCGTGAGCTGATTGTAAATCTGTTCCATATAATCGGGCAGCACATAGCGGTCGTCCCTGGAGTGCATTAGCAAAACCGGCACATGCACTGCTGGCAAAGCTTCGTGCATCTCCTGGATCAGCATCTTCAATTCAGCCGCAGAACGTACCGGGTTGCGCGGATAGGAAATGTGCTCATTGTAGGCCGACACATCAAACCAGCCGCTGCCCGGCTCACCCCTCCCTTTCCGATGGAAGGGCGTGAAGTGGCTGAAAAGGCGCATGAGCCACACCGGGTAATCGCTCGGCATACGGTAGGGAGTAGACATTGCCACTACTCCTATCACATCCAAACGTGCGGCCAGTAGCAGGGACAGGATCCCTCCCATGGAAAGCCCTATCATGAAGATTTTGTCGGTCAGGCCGCAAAGGGTGTGGTAGCCATCTTCAACAGAGGCGATCCAATCGGCGCGGGTGGATCGGATCATATCCTCAGGATGGGTGGCATGCCCGGCGAGTCGGACGCCCAGGCAGGTGTATCCGTGTCCATGTAAAAACTCCCCCATCCAGCGCATCTCCTTGGGTGTTCCGGTGAAACCATGGACCAGCAGGCATGCGGGTTTGTTCGCTTCCCCCACGAGGAGGAAGGGTTCGGCGGTGGGAATGATCGTATTCATAGAGGGGAGAGTCGATTATCGACGCATCCAGGCCGGGCGCAGGCTGGCCACCTTTTTATACACAGGACAGCTCTCCTCATGCGCTC
>DATAKV010000702.1:0-2971 GCA_036261375.1 Anaerolineales bacterium | reverse complement strand
GGAATTCCCTGCCTCCCAGATCGACCTGTTGCCCGATGTGAAGCAACGCCTCCTTGCGGGAGCAAATCAACAAGGAGAAAAAATGAAACCATTACAATCACGGCGCTTCCCACGCCTTGCATTGGCAGCCCTCGCCGCCGTTGCTTTACTGGCAGTCGCCTCCACAACATCGCAGGGACGCGCACTGGCTCAGGAAGTTTTACAATTATTCAGACGCGCCGACAGTTACGAGCGTCCGCTGCCTCCCGGCCAGGTGCCTGGCACACCGGACCTCTCCGCTCCGACCACCATGCCGCCAGCCCCGCTTGTCAGCATAGAGGAGGCCGAGGCACTGGCCGGGTTCGATGCCAAGGAATTACCCACCTGGCCGCAGGGGTTTGCCTTCGCCGGTGCCAGGGCTCAGATGGGTGGGCTGACCATTGAATACAATGCCGAGGGCGGCGGTGGAGCGCTGATCATCAACGAATCCACCCAGGGTTTCATGGAATCGGAATGGGACCAGGCTCCAGCCGAGTTCATTACCGCCGTCAAGGTCGGTAAGCTGAACGCAGAGATCGTGCAAGGCTCCTACGTGGTGTATGCTGGCGAAACCACAGCCAAATGGAATCCGAATGCTCCCATCCTGCGCCTGCGCTGGATCGAAGATGGCATCTGGTTCGAGATGGCCAAGTTCGGAGATGTGGAATCCATTTCCCATCTGGACCAGGCAGGCCTAATCGCCCTGGCGGAAAGCCTAGTATACGAGCCGTAAAGAGCGTTGTTCATGATGATCCTTCGGGACGAGGGTGAATACCTTCGTCCCTTTTGTTTACTCACGAGCTGACAGGTTTATACTCGCTGTAAGATTTTTTCCATCCGTGCGTTTTCATAGTGAAACATGTGCATATCCATGGAGACCTTATGAATTTGTTTCGCCGCCGGGCTCTGTCCCCACTTGCCAGCCCTGCCCGTTTCAGGGAGCTGTACGAGCGCAGTCATCCGGCCGTTTTTCGCTATATCTACGGTCTGACAGGAGGTCCTCAGGATGATGTGGAGGACCTGACGGCAGAGACGTTCCTGCGTGCCTGGAAGGCCCGCCATGGTTTTCAGGGGGATGAAGCATCCGCAACGGGCTGGCTGATCCGGATCGCCAAGCGCCTGGTCATCGACCGGTACCGCCGCTCGGTTCAGGCGATCCATAACCTGCCCGCTGACCCTCCAGCGGAGTCCACACCCGAACAGACCGCCGTCGCCGATGAACAAATCAACTTCCTGTACCGTCTCCTGGGGGAATTGCCTGACGAGCCGCGCGAGATCCTGGCCCTGCGCTACCTGCTTGGCTGGCGTGTAAACGATATTGCAGAATATATGGGTGCGACCGAAAACAGCGTCTCTGTAACGATTCACAGAACGCTTTCCAGGCTGCGGGTGAGGTGGGCGGAGTCCGATACTGGACATTTAGCAGCTGCCTTTGTCCCGAAGGAGAACGAATCATGAAACCCATTCCTGATGAGAAGAAGATTGAAGAGATGCTTACAAACTCTTCCCCTCGGATCAGCAGCCGGTTGGATCATCGTTTGTCTAACGCCCCATGGACCGAACGTGCAGTCGCAAGACGCCGATTTGCGAGTGCTGTATCTCTTGTTGCCTTGATATTGGTGTTGTTCGTTGCCGTCACTCCACAGGGACGCGCCTTTGCCCAAAGTTTTCTCCTGCTCTTCATCCGGGCAGACGGAGATACAATTTCTGTTCCCACGCCTGAGCCCATGAACTGGGTGGACGTTACCCCCGGCATGCCGCATCCAACAATGACGCCGATGCCCACACTCACTCCTCTGGTGGCCTTTGCCGAGGATTGCGGCAGTTTTCCTAGTATGGACTGTTCTGTGGAACAGATTCGCAGTAAAGTGGATTTCGTCGTCAAGGAACCTGCTGACATTCCCCCAGAAATGTATTTCACTGGCACTACCGGCGGACCAGATGGTATCTTCCTTCGATACGAGTATGAAAATAATAGCGGCGGTTTGTTTATCAGCCAGGAACGCTGGACAGGCATACCTGACCAGGGTAGACCCCGCGTTGGCGCCAGTGCCGTTATAGAGGAAGTACAAGTCGGAAATCTGACGGCTGAATATTACAAAGGATCCTTCATCTACAATGGTAATTCCAGAGATGGTGTTGCGACCTGGAACTCTGATGAAACCAGTGAAACACTGCGCTGGGTGGAGAACGATATTTCTTATACTCTTCAATATTATTACACCACCCAGGGGCCGTTGGGGAAAGATAGGCTGGCTGCCATTGCAGAGAGCATGACTACCGAACTGGTGGCTAAGATTCCCATGCCTGCCACGCCAACTGCCACTGCAACGATCGTTATCGATCTTAACCTAATGACACACAAGATTGCTCTGGCCGAACGGCAGGCTGGGTTAAAGTTGATGCTGCCGCCCCGCCTGCCCGCAGAAGTAGCGTCTAATGGTGGAGCAAGTTATAACCGGGGAACCGGGGTTGTGAGTGTGTGGTTTACTTATGATGATGTGAATCTGAACGGCCTGTACCTGCATCAACAGACCTTGCCCGGGACGGATGTCTGTGCTCTTTGCGATGCTGTCGTAGGAGATGACAGCTCCGCTCTTTTGCTCCGTGGGCCAGAAATTGTAAGCGCCAGCGCCAATCTCCAAACCGTACAGATCGGCGATGTCGTAGGGAAGTATTATGAGGGGGTGAGGCTGGGGTCAGGAGACTGGAAGTCGGACCCCGAGATCAAGCATCTTCGCTGGCAGGTGAATGGAAGGGCTTTTGAGCTTGTTTCTCTCGGCACGGATCTTCAAAAGGAAGATTTGATCGCCGTTGCAGAAAGCCTTACCTTCCCAACCCCAACCCCCACGCCAGATGGGGCCGAAAGATGGGATCCCAGAGTCTTTTGGAACTTAAGCCTGTCAGAAGCGGAAGAGCAGGCTGGCTATAAACTAATACTGCCTTCAATTCT
>DATAKV010000671.1:0-13859 GCA_036261375.1 Anaerolineales bacterium | reverse complement strand
AAACATATGTTGGGAATATATTGGAAATCGCCCTTTATAGGCAATACAAGATAACATAGGTATAATAACTTACGTTAGCTATTAATAAGGTAGCCTCATTACACGGATCTCAGCAGATCTGTCCCCCAGCATCCTCACATCCTACTACTTCCATCATGCTCGGCTAAATTGGAGCATAGTATGCTTTCCCTTAAACAGCATCTTTCCCACCAGTCGCACCGTTTATCTGCGCGAGAGTCTGCGTGAAGTTTTACGCGCTCCTCGAGAAAGGAGGGTAATGTCCCAAACATCCGGCACGGGACATAAGCGGATGGATCGAACATCACTCCTCCATGGCATGACCTGGGTCCCTGGCGGCCCTTTTCAAATGGGCTCGAATGACTTTTACCCGGAGGAGCGCCCGGTTCACCGCGTGGCGGTGGACGGTTTCTGGATGGATGAGCATCCTGTCACGAACGCCGAATTCCGCCGCTTTGTCGAAACGACAGGCTACATCACAATTGCCGAGCGGCCGCCCGATCCAAAGGATTATCCGGGTGTGGATCCGGCTTTCCTCGTGCCTGGGTCACTCGTTTTTCGCCGCCCTCCTCGCCGGGTGAACTTAAGGGATCACCGCGCCTGGTGGGCCTATGTACCAGGTGCCAGTTGGAGACACCCCGAGGGGCCAGAAAGCACAGTAGACGATCGAGTGGATCATCCTGTTGTCCATATTGCCTATGAGGATGCCAGGGCATACGCAGACTGGGCTGGTAAGTCATTGCCGACCGAGGCAGAGTGGGAGTTTGCAGCCCGCGGCGGATTGGAGAATGCCGCCTTTGTGTGGGGTGATGAGTTCGCCCCCCAGGGAAAGTTGCTGGCGAACACCTGGCAGGGCGAATTCCCATGGCAGAACCTCAGGAGCGACGGCTATGAGGGCACATCGCCGGTCCATTCTTTTCCTGCCAACGGTTATGGTCTTTATGACATGGCTGGCAACGTCTGGGAATGGACCAGCGACTTCTTCCGCCGGCGGCATGCAGAGGAATCTGTCAAACCTTGCTGCACCCCGCGTAACCCACGAGTCGAAAGATATGACCCAACTCATGCATCGCATTTGCCTGACGCACATATTCCGCGCCGGGTCGTAAAGGGCGGCTCGTACCTATGCGCACCGAATTATTGTCTGCGGTACCGGCCGGCCGCACGCCAGGGCGAGGCGGTCGAGACATCGACCTCCCACATTGGCTTCCGCTGCATCGTCCGTGGCCAGGATTCGAGAGTGCACTGAAGGTTCGATTTCAGGTGCTCAACTTCATTATTTCTACCTTGCTTATGAATCTTGATGGGATGAAAAATGATTAGAAATATATGGAAGGAATGAATGAAAGATGGATACAAGCGAGTCTAACAGCAGCCGCGGTCAGCGGCCCAATATTCTGATATTGTGCATGGATCAGTGGGACACACACATGGATGTTCCAGAGGAGGTCGGGTTTCCCGCGCTGGAGCGACTGGAGGCGCAAGGCGTCAGCTTCGACCGGCAGTATTGCACCGTTCCTATCTGCACGCCCTCCCGCGCAACAATGTGGACAGGGGTGCATGCTACCCACACGGGATTATGGGACAATACCAACTTCGCCTGGATTGAAGAGTTGACATCCGAGATTCCCACTATTGGGCACCTGTTGCGTGAACAGGGATACTATACCGCTTTTAAAGGCAAGTGGCATTTGTCTGAAACAGAGCGCAGCGAAGACGCGCTTGAGCGCTATGGTTTCTCCGATTTTCAGCAGTGGGGTGAGATGTTCGGAGCACCCCTGCAGGGCGAGCAGCTTGATGGGCCTGCCGTGTTCGAGACCGTTGATTGGCTTGAAACAAAAGGATCACAGCTGGACCAACCCTGGCTCTTGGTATGCAGTCTGATCAATCCGCACGACATCATGTTCCTTCAGACCGATCCGGTGGAGGCGCCGCATCCCAACGGGGCTATGACCGGCTTACAGACAACCGTCCAGCGCCTGGGCTGGTTCGAGAAACAGTGGAATGTGAAGATGCCAGAGAATTATGCGGATGATTACAGGCTCCAACCCCCCGGTGTGCAATCGTATAAGGATATCATCGACTTTAACTACGGGAACGTGCCTGACGATCGCGAAGACCTCTGGCTGATCCGCCGCAATTACCTGATCAACTGCATGCGTCTCGTCGATGCCGAGTTCAATAAGGTCCTCCACGCGCTGGATCGTCTCGGTCTGTGGGAGAACACCATAGTAATCTTTACGAGCGATCACGGCGAGATGAACGGCGCGCACCGGCTGGCCCAAAAGGGCGCGATCCATTTTGATGAAGCTGCCATCGTCAATTTCACTGTATGTGTGCCAGGCGGACCTCAGGGACAACGAACAGCTGCGGTGGGCTCGCACCTCGACCTGGCCCCCACACTCCTTGAGTTTGCCGGTTTGACGGCAGAAGAGGTCCGGGAGCGATACCCCCACCTCAAGGGGCGCAGTCTGCGGAGCGCGATCCTCAATCCTGGGGAGGACGGTCCGCGCGGCAGTGCGAACCATCCCGGCGATGGGGCGCTGTTTTGCTGGGATGGCTTGAACATGCTCGACCCTGCCTGGGGAATCACAGGTATTCTCAAACTTCTCACCGATATGGGCAACGGACCCCGCGCTCCCCGTAGCGAGCGGCAGGAAAAGATGCGTGAAGCCGGGAAAATACATGGCGCGCCCGATTTCGACAGGCGGACATTTTACCGCGCAGTAGTAGATGGTCAGTACAAGCTGGTGCGCTGGTTCAGCCCGAACGAATACGGTAACCCGTCCACGCTGGAGGAACTGCTCTCCACTGGCGATGTGACGCTCCACGACCTGGTCAATGACCCCGGTGAGATGGAGAACATCGGGCATCCCGACCATCCGAAGTACGACCCGGCACTGGTAGAGCACATGCTCAAAAAGCTTTATGCCCTGGTGGCACACGAAATTGGGGAAGACAAGGCGCCCTTCGACCTTGACTTATTTGGAACGCGCGAGGTGAAGTACCAGGAAAAAGAGAGGTAGCAATGCTTGAAGATCTCTTGGGGCTCAGTCTTGACGTGGCAGATGTCAATGCCCTCCAGATGGCTCTGCGCACGGTCCTTATCTATGCTGCCACGCTGGCAGTTGTGCGGGTGGGCAGCAAGCGCTTTCTGAGCCAGGCGACCGCCTTCGATGCGATCGTTGCCATTATGCTGGGCTCCATCATGAGCCGGGCGATCAACGGGTCGGCTCCCTTCCTCCCGACTCTGTCGGCTGGGTTGATTCTGGTTGGGTTGCACTGGCTCATTGCCGCCATTGCCTATTCTTCGGACTGGTTTGGAACGCTGGTGAAAGGCAACCCTGTTCTGCTGATCAAGGACGGAAATGTTCACGAAAAAGGACTGCGGAAGACAAGTGTCTCCGCCAAAGATCTGGAAGAGGCATTACGGATCGAGAGCCACGTGACGGAGCCGGAGTCTGTGAAGCTCGCCTACCTGGAGCGGAACGGGGGCATCAGCGTAATCCCGAGCAAACCTGAGCCCCGGGTACTCGAGGTGTCTGTTGAAGACGGCGTTCAGACCGTGCGCATCGTGGTCTGACCAGGAAGGGAACATTATCGATGTCTGAACTCATTTCTACATTAGCCAACCTGTTCACCACGGCGTTCGTGGTCACCAGTATGTTCTCGTTCGGACTGCGATTGACTCTTTCCGAGATCATCGAGCCGCTGCGGGATGTCCGTTTGCTGCTCATGACACTAGCGGCGAACTTTGTGATCGTTCCTCTCGTGGCCGTGCTGCTTGCAAACCTGATTGGGCTGGGGGAGGATCTGCGCATCGGGTTGATCCTAATCAGCATAGTAGCGGGCGCGCCTCTCGTGCCCAAGCTGGCGCAGATCGCCAAAGCGGACATTCCCTTCGCCGTCGCATCCACTGCCCTATTGGTAGTGGCTACCGTGATCTACCTGCCGCTCGTGTTCCCACTGGTTCTGCCGGGCATCCAGCTGGATATGATGAACATCATCCGCCCGCTTGCAATCCAGATCGTGCTGCCGCTTGTGCTGGGATTGATCGTCGACTACATCTCCAAAGATGAAGCCGATGTGCTGCTGCCTGTGCTGGGGCAAATCGCCAACGTCAGCCTGACGTTGATGCTGGTGCTGATGCTGGGAGGCAACGTCGGCAATGTCATTGGCTTGATCGGAACCGGATCCCTTATTGCGGCCATATTACTCTTTGCCGTGGCCATGGCGGCAGGCTACTTCCTGGGGGGCGCGGATGCCGGCACGCGGCGAACTCTCTCGATGGCGACAGGCCAGCGAAACCTGGCGGCGGCATTCGTGGTCGCCACCGGCAGCTTCGCCGATCGTCCAACAGTCCTGGTTTTTCTCGCCGCTGCAGGTCTTATCGCCCTGATCATGATGATGCCCATCGCCGGGTGGTTCGGCAAACGCGCCGTTAAAGATGGAACGCTCACCCCGGCAGTTGACACTGAGGTAGCCGATGCAAACGTCAGATGAGCTGGAGCTGAAGCCGGAGATCGAACAGCCCGGACTGAGCCGGCTGCGCGAAGCAGTTGCAAACGCCAGGGAGCGACTGCCGGGACGTGCGACCCTGATCCAGGATGGGCTGGCAGGCGTGAACAGCACCATCGGCAGCGCCCCCGACGCGATGGCGAACGCCATCCTGGCAGGTGTCAACCCGCTGTATGGGCTGTACGCCGCCATGATCGGGCCTGCCGTGGGCGCGCTCTTCACCAGCACCCAGCTCATGATCATCAGCAGCACCAGCGCCGCCGCTTTGGCAGCCAACCAATCTCTTACCGGCTTAACTGGCGATGCGCGGGACCGTGCTCTCTTTCTGATGGTGGTATTGATCGGTGTTTTTCAGATCCTGCTTGGTTTGCTGCGGGCCGGGCAATTGACCCGCTTTGTCTCCTATTCGGTAATGACTGGTTTTCTCGCCGGGGTCGCCATGCTGATGGTGCTCAGCCAGTTCCCAACGGTTACAGGCATCGAAGCCAGCGGCTCGAACAAGCTCACCCAGGCGTTGAGCGTGATTGCCAACTTCGGCGAGGCCGATTGGCTCACGCTTGGGACGGCCCTCCTCGCCCTGCTGCTCATTATCCTCCTGCCGCGCACGCCGTTGGGCAACATGGGCCCGCTGGTCGCTATCATCGTCCCGTCGGTGCTCGTGGGGTTCCTGGGGTGGGACTCGGTGCAGACAGTCCGCGACGTAGGCGATATCTTGCGCGGTTTCCCGAAGCTTTCCCTGCCCTCGTTCTCCGATCTTAGCCCCGAGATTGTGAGCGGGGCGCTGGCGGTCGCGCTGATCGTGATCGTGCAGGGCGCCGGGGTCAGCCAGAGTGTGCCCAACCCGGATGGCAGGCCACGCAACTTGTCACGGGATATCATCGCCCAGGGAGCAGCCAACCTCGCAGCGGGATTGTTCCGGGGAGTGCCCGTTGGCGGTTCCTTGAGCTCGACGGCTCTCAGTGTAGTTGGAGGATCCCGCACCCGTTGGGCGGCGACCCTCTCGGGCATATGGATGGCGCTGATCGTGCTGCTTGCACCGGGGTTGATCGCCTACATTGCCATGCCCGCCCTCGGTGCGCTGCTTATCCATGCCGGGCTGGGGACAATCCATCCTCAGGAATGGCGCGAGATCTGGAAGATCGGCTGGCCGCCGCGCCTGGCGAGCATCAGCACGTTGCTGGCAACCCTCACTCTGCCGATCGAGACCGCGGTGGCAGTCGGCATGCTGCTCTCGGCGCTCCTCTATCTCTATCAGGCTTCCGGAGACCTCTCCGTGGTCGAGCTGCTCGAGCAGCCAGATGGGACGATCGAAGAGCGCAAGAGTCCGCGGCGACTAAAGGATAATCACGTCACAGTCCTGGATATCTACGGACCTGTTTTCTATGCGAGCGTAAACACACTGGGGCGGCTACTGCCTTCGCCGGAGGGAGCGAGAAACCCGGTGGTGGTCTTGCGGCTGCGTGGGTTGACCAAGGTCGGCGCGACGCTGATCGACGAGCTTGCAAGTTATGCCCGGAAACTAAAGGAGGTGAACGGGCGGCTGTATCTCAGCGGAATGAGCGAGCAGGTCTATCAACAGTTGAGGGCGGCCGGGAAGCTGGGTCAGGTGGGATATGTACGCGGGTACAATGCCACCCCGATCCGCGGCCAATCCACGAAAGCCGCCATTGCGGCGGCGCGGGAATGGCTGGTGAGCCAGAATCAAGAAACCGCCGACGACAGATCTTCGGGCAGGCCCGCTCAGGGTAGCGGGCAATCGGTGGACTAGTGTCCACAGAATGCTGTTCACATGTTCGAAAGGAGAGTTTCCAAATGTCTAATCTAGATCAAGATTTTACGGGAAAGGTCGCTGTTGTCACGGGAGGCGCCTCGGGCATCGGAGAGGCGGTTGCGCGGGCGATCGCAGCCCGCGGCGGCCAGGTCGTCATTGCCGATGTCGATGAGCAGGATTCAGAACGCGCCGTCGCCGCAATTAGTGAGGCAGGCGGGTCGGCGAAAGCGATCCGAACTGATGTCGCTGACCCGGCAGCCAATGAGGCAATGGTCCAATTCGCTGTGAAGACCTATGGCGGCCTGGACATCGCGGTCAACAATGCAGGCATCGGCGGGCCATTGGGTCCCACCGGGGAATACCCGCTGGACGGTTGGCGACGGGTCATTGACATCAATCTGAGCGGCGTGTTCTACGGAATGCGGTATGAGATCCCCGCGATGCTGGAACGCGGCGAAGGTGTGATTGTCAATGTGGCCTCCATTCTGGGCTCTGTGGGCACTGCCAACAGCCCCGCCTACGTGGCGGCGAAACATGCAGTCGTGGGACTCACAAAGGCAGCCGCGCTGGAATATGCGGAGCGCAACATTCGCGTGAACAGCGTAGGCCCAGGGTATATCGAAACCCCGCTCGTGACTGAGTCATTGGATCAAGCCACCCTGGATGCCCTGAAAGGAATGCACGCGGTAAAACGCCTCGGCACCAGTGAAGAGGTCGCCGCACTGATTGTCTTCCTGGCATCCGATGCGGCCTCGTTTATCACCGGCAGCTACCACCTGGTTGACGGTGGTTATACCGCTCCATAGGCGCCGCACTCATACAGATCCGGCAAAATAAAAGAAGCGGTGCCGGAGAGCAAGCCAGCAGCCAGAGAAGAAGATGGATAAAACCTCGAAATTGCCGCTAGAGCCGGAGGTCGAACAGCCCGGTCTCAGCCGACTGCGCGAAGCCGTGGCAAATTACCTCGAGCCGCACGTAGCCCAGGCTGGCAAGCTGCGCCAGGATGTGGTGGCGGGATTGACCAGCGCCATTGGCAATGTGCCCGAAGGCATGGCGGACAGCCTGCTGGTGGGGGTAAACCCGGTCTATGGCTTATATGCCAGCCTGGTGGGACCACTGGTCGGGGGACTTTTTTCGAGCACGCAGTTGATGATGGTGACGACGACCAGCGCGGCCGCCCTTGCCTCCGGACAGGCGCTCATCAACTTTGCAGGTGATGAGCGCGATAACGCTCTGTTCCTGATGGTGATTTTGATCGGCGTCTTCCAGATTGTGTTCGGCTTGCTGAAACTGGGACAGTTGACCCGCTTCGTTTCGTACTCGGTGATGACCGGTTTCCTGGCCGGGCTGGCGATGCTTTTGATCCTGAGCCAGCTTCCCACGGCGGCAGGTTACGAGGCAGCCGGCAGCAATAAGCTGACCCAGGCGATCGACCTGCTCCTCCACATCGCTGACATTAATGTTCTGTCTCTGGTGCTGGCAGCCCTCACATTGATCCTGGCTGTAGCCCTTTCCCGAACGCGGCTGGGACATTTTGCCAGTATTGTCGCCATTGCGATTCCGTCGCTGCTGGTTTTTTTCCTTCAACTGGACACCGTGGAAATCGTACGTGATATCAGTGAAATCCCACGCGGCTTCCCAACGCCATTGCTCCCGGATTTTTCCGAGGCGCTCAATGTAGCCAGCGGGGCTGCATCGATTGCATTGATCATCCTGGTCCAGGCAGCAGGCGTCAGCCAGAGCGTACCCAACCCCGATGGTGCACCGCGCAGTATTTCACGCGACATCGTGGCTCAGGGAGCTGCGAACATCGCCTCAGGTTTCTTCCGCGGATTGCCGGTGGGTGGTTCGCTCAGTGGCACCTCGTTTGCGTTAGTTGCCGGTGCACGCAGTCGCTGGGCTCTGATTTTTACAGGGTTATGGATGGCGGTGATCGTGCTCATTATTCCGGGCCTTGTGGGGTACATTGCCATGCCAGCACTGGGAGCCCTGCTCATCCTGGCAGGCTTTCGCAGCCTCAAGCCCTCCGACATCTCGTCGGTTTGGAGCACGGGCTGGGGATCGCGCATCGCGGCAATCGTCACATTCATCTCTACGCTGATCCTTCCGATCCAGCTGGCGGTCGGTCTGGGTGTGCTGCTCTCGTCGCTGCTCTACATCAATCAATCCTCCACTGATGTTTCCCTGGTGCGGCTCGTGAAGCGTCCGGATGGTCAGATCGAAGAGCTCAAGGCGCCAAAGAAGTTATCCAGCCATGAGGTCACAGTCCTCGATATTTACGGGCACCTGTTCTATGCAGGCGCCCGCACCCTGGAACAGCAATTACCGGCGCCCGAAGGCTCACAGAGTCCGGTGGTTGTCCTGCGCTTGCGAGGCTACAATAGCCTAGGCGCGACCCTGCTCGACGTGCTCTCCGATTATGCCGAGAAGCTCAAGGCAGTGGGCGGGCGGCTGTACCTCTCGGGCATGAGCGAAGCCGCTCATGAACAGGTGGTCGATTCCGGCAGGATCGAGCTAATGGGACCTGTGCATGCCTACGAAGCAGAGCCCGTCATCTGGGAGTCCACGAACGAAGCTGTGACAGATGCGCGCACCTGGCTGGTCGGTCGACGCCATGAGCCAGGCGATTCGGAAGAGGACGCATCGGATCGATAATCTGGAATGAGAGGAGGCTACGAATGATCCATTAGAATGACGATCATGAGCGCGAGCACCGTCATTAATGTCTCTAGTTATAAGATAAGAAAGGAAGGCAATCGTGTCAACAATTGCGATTAACGGCTTGGGCCGCATTGGCCGCGCTGCGATGAAAATCATCATGGATACACCCGAACTTGAGCTTGTCGCGGTCAATGACATTGTTCCGATCGAGAATATCGTGTACCTGCTCAAGTACGATACTGTGTACGGGAGGTACGACAAGATAGTTGAAAGCTATGGAGAAAATTTGATCGTCGGAGGAAAATCCATCCGCTACTTGAGCGAGAAGGATCCAACCCGTCTGCCCTGGGAGAGCCTGGGAGCGGATATTGTGCTCGAGTGCACAGGGGTGTTTACGAAGAGGGAGGATCTGGAAAAGCATGTTCAAGCGGGCGCCAAGTACGTCATTCTGTCTGCTCCCGCGAAGAGCGATGACGTGGTGACCGTTGTCCATGGAGTTAATACACTGGACGGGAACACCCGTATCCTCGCCTGCGCTAGCTGTACTACCAACTGTATTACCCCGGTGGTGGAGATTATCGGTCGACGGATCGGCATCAGGAAAGCCATCATGACCACGGTCCATGCCTACACTGCATCCCAGGGCATAGTCGACAAGCCAAGCAAGCGATTCGAGCGAGGCCGCGCTGGCGCCGCCAACTTTGTACCTACGACCACAGGCGCCGCGAAAGCGACCGCAAAAGCTCTCCCCCAGCTCGAAAATCTGTTCGACGGCATTGCCGTACGCGGTCCGGTCGCCGTGGGTTCTCTGGCTGATATCGTCTTGCTGGCAGAACGAAAGACTTCTGTCCAGGAAATCAATCAGATCTTCAAGGAAGAAGCTGCCAGCGATCGCTACCGGGACATCCTCGGCGTCACGGAAGATCCGATCGTTTCCTCGGATATCATTAAGGACCCGCGGGCCTCCATCATTGATTTGGAGATGACTCGGGTCGTCGATGGTGATCTGGTAAAGATCTTGAGCTGGTATGACAACGAATGGGGCTTTACCAACCAGATGGTGAGGCAGGCGCAGCAGCTTGCACAGGCAACGGCTACGGTGAGTTGAGTAGAGCTGGTTATGGTTGTTGGGTCTCACCGTTCGGTTGGACTATTAAAAGCAGGAAGGAAATAATTTGAAATGACATCTCGTACTACTCACACTGCAGGGAACCGTCCTGATCAAGACGATGATGAGCAAGCGATTGACGCAGCCCAGCCATCCGGAAGCACAGCAAGCGAGACCGGCAGCAGTTTTGATGCCCAGCTGGATTGGCTCATAGATGAGGCGCTGATCGGGAGTTTCCCGGCCAGTGATCCGCCATGTTGGACCTTGGGACGGGAGCCGCCAAAACACGCTGATTCGCTGCCGAAAATCAAGAAAGAAGACGACGATTCAGACTGACTGAGGAATGTGAAAAGATAAAAGCAAGGAGATGAAACAATGTATGCCAGAGTTACAACGATTCAGATTTCACCCTACCGGCTGGATGAGGCCATTGGCATCCTTCGGGAGCAAGTTGCCCCCGCCATGCAAAAACAGGATGGCTTTAAAGGTTATCTGATGTTTGTGGATCGGAGTACAGGGAAAAGTATCAACATTACATTGTGGGAAGGAGAGGCTGATCGGCAGGTCACCGGTCCCCAGAGTGCGTATTACAGAGATGCAATCGGCAAGGTTGTGCCGCTTTTAACGGATGAACCGGTGGTAGAAGATCTCGAAATAGCGATCCAGGTATAAGCCTGAGAATCATTAAGTTGATCGTCTGAAAGGAGGCTGTGATGGATTACGCTACCCTTCCTGCATTGGAAGTCATTCGCCAAACAGTGGAAGCTGTTCAGGCACGCGGTATCAACGCAGAGTTCGTCGAGACCAGGGAAGAGGCGCTCGCTCGCCTCCAGGCCCTGATTCCACCCGGGTGTGTGGTCATGACGGGTTCCTCCGTGACCCTGCAGCAGATTGGCTTCGAGGAGATCCTGATCAGCGGGGATCATCCCTGGCGCAACTTTAAAGCTGACTTGCTTGCGGAAAAGGATCCTGCCAAACAATCGGCGATGCGTCGGCAGGGAACACTAGCCGAGTATTATCTTGGCAGCGTCAACGCGCTCGCGGAAACGGGGGAGCTGGTCTTTGCCAGTGGCAGCGGCAGCCAGCTGCCTGCTTATGCATATAGCAGCCGCAATGTCATCTGGGTGGCAGGAACACAAAAGATCACACCCACACTGGAGGACGCCCTGCGGCGAGTACGCGAATATGTTCTGCCGCTCGAAGACCAGCGCCAGAAAAGCCTGGGCAACCAGGCTGGCAGTCGCATCAACAGAATCCTGATCATTGAGGGCGAACCGGCCTATCTGCGCCGCAATCTCAATCTTATTCTTGTAAATCAAGTCTTAGGATTTTAAAGTAGGGCGTGCCCCCGCTGCTTTTTGCATGCTATCCTGACTCCAAGAGTAGGGATTGTTCCACAACGTGGTCTAATGATCTGAGTGTGTTTCTAGGGGCTGTCCGCAGTCAGAACATAGTGCGTCCAAAGGCAGCGCGGCAGTTGCTTCTTTGCGCTCGATCGGGTAGCCTGCCCTGTACCACGCCATGTAACCGCCGCGTAGTGCGAACGCACGATATCCCTGTTTCTCCAGGAACAACGCCACACGGGCGCTCGTAAATTCATTCGGTCAGGTACAGTAGGTGATAATAGTCTTGTCGCGCGGCAGTTCTCCAAATTGGTCCTTGATTTCCTCAGGCGGGATGCGGATCGAATCTTGAATGGTCCGGGCCATGGCGGGCCAGACATGCGAAGCAACCACATCTAAAATTACCGCCTTCCCACTGTCAGCCAAAGCTTTCGCCTCGGCTGCATCAATTCTGGGTCCCACAACACGTACGTTTCCCATATTTATTTTATGAGCTGCAGTCAATACATTGACTCCCAGGCTCATTCTCCTTTCCGACGAATTCGCTGTTCGATAGATTTACTCCTTATAACGAACTTGTGCACAAAATGCTCTGGCATTCACAAGAATTAACCATGCGATGTAGGGAATGTGCATATTGATTGTCCCGCAGCCAGGCTTGAGCTCATGGTGAGTCGTTCACCAATTTTGTGCCAGAATTCGGCCATTTTTGCGCCACGAACAATTAACATGAACATATTCAAGACATCGCGGGAGGAGAATTGGAAAAGACTCCTCAAGTTACTGTACGCTACGTTACCACTTTGTTAGATCAAAAGTTTGGGTCCCAATGGCCTTTGAGGCCCTTGGGATCTCGTTTATTCTAGGGCAACCAGGAGGTGACATATCCACTTTGGTTCGGCAAAGGAATGATCTGGCAAGTATCGACGTGGATCAAAGTGAGTATGGAATTTGGCTGACTGTCCATATCCGGATCGTGAACACTCGCAATGATCCAATTTCCATCCGGGCTCCAGGCGGGGACGGTCACGATGTAAGGATCACCATCTGTCAACAGCTTGCGATGGGAGCCATCCGCGTCTGCAACAACGATGCCGTACTTATCCAGAGGCAGATTTACTTCGAAGACCAGTCGCCTCCCATCCGGGGAGACACCTACACTGCCAGTGCTAATGCCAGATAATAATTTGACTTCACCGGTTTGAACATCCATGCTGTACAAAGAGGATCCATCCCGCGAAACTATACTATATAGAAGGTGCTTTCCATCCGGCATCCATGTCATGGCATAGCTGGCGTTCCCATCATCGGTTAGCTGGCGGAGGCTGGAACCATCCGGGTTGACCACGAAAATGTTATAAGACCCGGGAGCCCCAATCAGACCCGAAGAAGGGCCGCGTGTGAAAGCGAGCCTGCTTCCATCCGGGGACCAAAGCGGGTTGATATCTCCCGAGCGTGTGCCTGACAAGAGGGTTGTGTCCCCCGAGGCGAGGTCCATGATATAGAGTCCATCCGCAGGTCCATTAACCGATGGGCCGATATACACCACGCGAGTCCCATCGGGAGAAAGCGAAGGTGCCGACCCAAAACCAATGGATTTCACAAGACTGCCATCAAGCTTGACCACAAATGCCTGATAGTTATACGTGGGCGGTACTACATCGAAGAGAGCCAGTGTCCCGCCGAGGCCGGTTGGCAGGGAGGGTTGTGCCTGCAGGGCCTGCGGCCAACTTTCACGCGTTAGGCAAGCCTCCGGTTGAGGCGTCGGCCCAATTTGTCCTGCGTTCACAGGCGGCGTCCAGGACACCTTCCAGGGACCCCGGAGTTCAACGGAGATGGATTCAATGTTCACAGTAATTAGCCCTTTGGGCATGGCTCCTGCATAAGAAAAGCCTGCGCTGAAGATCTCTGTGAAGGATCCGCCCCCGCCTCCACCTCCCGCGAGTGCATGCTCATGGTCGAAAAGCGTGGCATTTGTAACGCCCGTCTCGGATTGCATCTCGAACGAGAAGCCCGCCTGTTGAGGCAAATTCTCCATCGGCGGCCGGGGATAGGTTGCCCTCAGCACTTGCAAGGTATGACCATATCCAACATCGAGATCCTCGCCCAGCTCCCAGACCTGACCAGGTTGAGGATCAGGGCCAGGGTCAAATGTGAAGCTCGCATCCGTGGACATAGACACAGTGACGGCCGCAGAGTCGACGACCAGCGTCACGGGCCCGGCGACTCGAATGGGCCCGGTCCGGATGGCGAACGCTGTCTGTCCACGCATGGGAGTCAAACTGTTATTCGCATCGTAGTCTAAACTATATGGTATCTCCCTTCCATCCGCATCCAGCAGGTGCAGCATTGCCGGGTCGAAGAAATCCAGAGAGCTAAAGCCTGTGTCTTCCCAGTGCAAGGTCGCATACATCAGGTAGCCATCGTCCATCTGTACTGC
>DATAKV010000665.1:0-3186 GCA_036261375.1 Anaerolineales bacterium | reverse complement strand
AAAAAAGGCCTGGCTGTGAAAGCCAGGCCAACAGACAAAACAGGGTTCTAGACTTTCGGCGGCCTGGCGATCATGACCCACAGCGTGTGTGTGTCGAAGACCCATGGCTTTGCGTCGCCGGTTTTCACCGGGTTTGCCTTTGTCGTTTGTCGCCCCCAATAGTAGCATAGACAGGCGGTTATAACGTTGCAAAAGAATTTCAAGAAGGTAAAGATTGTCTGAAACCGTGGTCCGCCGGGTCAATCCGGAGGCTCTTAAGCCCGCTTCCAGCGGGCTTGGGCTGGGAGCCCGGGGATGGATCTCCGGGCGGATTCATATGTCACATGCTGCTTTGCCGGGGCTGTAGCTGCAAACGCACGGCTTGCTCAGGTTCCAGCGCGATTGGCAGAGCGGAGTTATGAGCAACCTTGATGTTCTGCGCGGCAGGATGAGACATCAGGGTGGTGGCACGGGTAATGCCAGACTGCCTGATCCACTCCCGGGCGGCGTCTTCATCCCTGAATGGTCCGTACGATACAGGGGACATCGTCCTGGAGCGGCCGCGGTTCCAGCCGTGGTTTCGGTAAATGAGTGTATGAACGTATCTCTCGCGCATAAGAACTCCTGTCAATGAAATGGATCGATCTCAAATAAAGATAGCGGCGGATGACTGAATTGAATTGTATGCATATTTGTTTTCCTGGCTGTCGGGATTATTCAACAAAATCCAGTGGATGTTTTGATTCCTTGTTGTTTGAAGGACCCTTACGCGCCTGAAAGAAAAGAATATTGTGACGGCAGCTTAATCAGAAAGATGCAAGCGTGACTGCTTGCATCTTTCTGTCTTGTAATCGATCGTGGTGATAAATAGGCTCAGAAGTGAACCTGCAACTCCGTCCGGCTCAGATCTTTGGTCCCGCCTCCAGGACTTCCTGGGGTGTGCCGTCTTCGAACTTGCCAAAGTTCTGTTTGAAGCGCATTGCCAGGTCGCTGTAGCGGCGGTCGTACTCCTTTTTGTCGTGCCAGGAAGACGAAGGGCTCAGCACGTCGTCAGGGACGTCCGGGCAGTGCTCGGGGACTTCGAAGCCGAAGATGGGGTCTTTCTTGTAGGTTACGTCGTTCAGTTTCCCGGTCAGCGCCGCGTTGAGCAGGGCACGCGTGTGACGGATGGAGATGCGCTTGCCGATCCCGTACGGCCCGCCCACCCAGCCGGTGTTGACCAGCCAGCACTGCACGCCGTACCGCTCGATCTTGCGCTTGAGCAGCTCGGCATATTTGTAGGGATGGTGGACCATGAACGGTCCGCCGAAGCAGGCCGAGAAGGTGATCTCCGGCTCTTTGCCCAGCCCGACCTCGGTCCCGGCGATCTTGGACGTGTAGCCGCTGATGAACTGGTAGAGCGCCTGGTCGGTGGAGAGCCGGGCGATCGGCGGCATCACACCGCTCGCATCGCAGGTCAGCAGGATGATATTCTTCGGGTGCCCGGCCTTCTTCTCCGGGACGGCGTTGGCAATCAGCTCCAGCGGGTAGGAAGCGCGGGTGTTCTCGGTGATCGACTCGTCGTCCAGGTCGATGAGGCGGGTGATCGGGTCGTAGGGAACGTTCTCCAGGATCGTTCCGAACTTGCGGGTCGTCGCATAGATCTCCGGCTCGGCTGACTCCGACAGCCCGATGACCTTGGCATAACAGCCGCCTTCGAAGTTGAAGACGCCGTCGTCGCTCCAGCCGTGCTCGTCGTCGCCTATCAGGCTGCGGGTCGGGTCGGCGGAGAGGGTCGTCTTGCCGGTGCCGCTCAGACCGAAGAACAGCGCCACATCGTCGGTATTCTCAGGGTTGACGTTGGCCGAACAGTGCATCGAGAGGACGCCTTCCAGCGGCAGCAGGTAGTTCAGGATGGTAAAAACCGATTTCTTGATCTCACCCGCATAGGCGGTATTGCCGATGATCGCCAGCTTGCGTTCGAAGTTCAGGCAGATGAACGTGTCGCTCCCCGTCCCGTCCACGGAGGGCATGCCCTTGAAGGAAGGCATGGCGATGATCGTGAACTCAGGCACGAAACGCTTGTACTCTTCCAGTGACCCCGGCAGGATGAACATGTTGCGGACAAAATGGCTGTGCCAGGCCAGCTCTGTGACGATGCGCACCGGCAGGCGGTACTTTTCATCCGCTCCCCCGTAGACATCCTGTACAAAGACGTCCCGTCCCTGCAGGAAGCCCAGCATCCGGTCATACAGGATCTCGAACTTCTCGCCGTCGAACGGGCGGTTGTAGACGCCCCACCATATGTTATTCTCCGAATCCACGTGCCGAACCACAAACTTGTCGTTTGCCGAGCGGGCCGTGTGCTTGCCTGTATGCGCCACAAAGGGTCCCCCGGCCACCGTGGCGCCTTCATTGCGGAAGATCGCTTCTTCATAGAGAGCTTCGGTCGGCAGGTTCCAATAAGCCAGCCGCAGGTTCGAAATGCCATGATTGGACAGGTTGAAATCTGCCTTGCGGGCCTGGGCAGTAGCCTCGGCAGGGGTTTTGATGTTCAGTAGATTGTTCATGGGACCTCCTACATCCAATCCCTTATCAGCTTCTTATCGCCGATGTAGATCTCATTCGGCGAGGTGGCGTCGAGCGCCCACTTGATGCGGGCGATGCCTTCAGTCACATCCTTGACACTCCCGGCAAAGGAAATGCGGATGTGACCTTCCATGCCGAACTCTTTGCCGGGCACGGTCACGACCATGGCCTTCTTGAGCAGGAACTTCGACACTTCCACCGAATTGTTGCTGAAAGCACGGATATCGGGCAGGGCATAGAACGTTCCGGCCGGAGGGATCAGGCGGGCGCCGGTGAAGGTGCGCATTTCCTGCAGGACGACATCCCGGTTGTTCTGGATCTGCAGGCGCAGCGCCTCGACCACGGACTGCAGGCCGTTCAGTGCGCCCTCGGCTGCTGCCTGAGCGAGGGGCGACACACACGACGTGGTCTGGGCCATGACGTTGGTCATCACCCGCACCAGCTCACGCGGCGCCACCACCCATCCGATACGGAAGCCGGTCATGCCGTAGAGCTTCGCCACACCGTTGACCACGATCACATTCGAGCTCTCGATATCCCGTTGGGTGAACTCATAGGCAGGGACGGCCCGCACCCGGTCGAAAGTCAGCTTGTGATAGATATCGTCGCAGATCATGAAGATCCCCTTCTTCTCGCACA
>DATAKV010000660.1:0-1651 GCA_036261375.1 Anaerolineales bacterium | reverse complement strand
AAGCGATCAGACCAAGGGTGTCATTCTCCTGGACCGTATATTGCACCTTTTCGCAGGCATTAGCGGTCTGCGTGGCCTCATTGGGGACATCTGTCGGAGGCGGGGCAGGCGTCGACGTAGGATAGGGGATTTTCAGACTCTGCCCTTCGGAAATGATACAGGTGGTTGGCAGGTTATTGGCAATCACGATGCTTTGCACGGAAACACTAAAGGCGAAGGCGATTCCGCCGCAGGTATCGCCTGCCCGCACGGTGTAGTCGAAGGGCGGCAGCGGCGTCTCGGTGGGGATGGCCGTGGGTGGCAGAGTCTCCGTTGCCGTGGGCGTTATCGTGGCAGTGTTGGTGGCCGTGCCTTCCGCCGTCGGCTGGGTTATGGTCGCGCCGGTAGCGCCCGAGCTCAAGATCAAATAGACTACCAGCGCACCGATCAACAGCACTGCGGTCAGGGCGCCGAGGGCCATCGGCAGGCTGAGAGTGATCTCAGGCATGCGGCTGGCTCCCATGCCGGATTCGCCTTTTTTCGATTTGGTCGTGGCCAGCGCCGTCAGTTCCGTGCCGCACACCAGACAGCGGGTTGCATTTTCACTGAGACGTGTCCCACAGGTTGGACAAATTTGCGATTTTTGAGATGAAGGTTCTTGAAGCATACCGGCGAAGATTATACCATCGGAACCCCATCCGGGATTTCGGATAGCGGCGCGCTCGTCGGGAACGTATACCAAGCGTCAGAATACCCATATTCGGTCGGAATCCTGACTCGCTGGCGCGCCACCGATCCTCCTACGTCTTGACCGGCTTGAGTCCATTGAGGGGAACCTGGGCCGCGTAGTCGCTGTAGCCGCCCATATGCTCCGTGATCGTTCCGTCCTCCAGTGCGTAGATGCGGCTGACCGTCCGGTCGAGGAAGTAGCGGTCGTGTGAGATGACCAGCACGGTCCCGTTGAAATCGTTCAGGGCGTTCTCCAGCACTTCGGCGGAGGCGATATCCAGGTTGTTGGTCGGCTCGTCGAGCAGCAGAAAGTTTGCTCCCGAAAGGACCAGCAGGGCCAGCTGCAAACGGCTGCGCTCGCCGCCCGAAAGCGACCCGATCTTCTGGGTAGCCTGCTGGTAGCTGAACAGGTAGCGGATGAGGAGCGAGACCGCGTTCGACTCGCTCATGTTGCCCGCCAGCCGCACCGCATCGATCAGGGTCTGGTTGAAATCCAGGGTGTCATGCTCCTGGGCATAGTACCCGACCTTGACGCTCGGCCCGATCTTGATCTCGCCACGGGTGGGCTGCTCACGGCCCAGGATCAAGCGCAGCAGCACGGATTTCCCGGCGCCATTCGCGCCGATCAAGCCCACTCGCTCGCCATGCCGGATAAGGAAGCTGATGTCTGCCAGCACGGTGCGGTGCGAGAAAGCCTTGGTTACATCGATCAACTCGAGAACGTTGTTCGAGCCGCGCCAGCCGTTTAGCTCGAGTCCCATCCTGCGCCGGTCCAGGATGGGACGGTCGATCTTGTCGATGCGCTCGATACGCGCTTCCATGTTGTGGATGCGGGTCGCAAATTTGTCATTGAAGACCACCCACTGCTTGTAGCGCTTCAACGCCATTTCCAGCCGGCCGATCTCACGCTGCTGAATCTGGTAGAGCTCCTCCTGGCGGGCCA